>CAKZUF010000022.1 GCA_937921685.1 uncultured archaeon | reverse complement strand
CCCTGCTTATCTGGACCGCTACACGCGGATCATTCTTGATATGCTCCACCCATATCGATTTTGCACGAGCGACAAAATAAAAATACGGCTCCTCATACTGGAACCATGCTGGAACTATATAAGGTGATCCATCCTTCTTTAGAGTCGCAATCCTTGCGACATATGCCTTCGCTAAAAATTGGGTCAACTCCTCCTTAGTCAGACCACGCATCTTCCCCATCCATGATGGATGTCGCATGCTCATCGCATATCAGTTGCGTAGCTTTGTATATTAAAGTTCACCTATGAAGCGCTGGCTAATACACCTTAGTAGTATACTATCAAATCTTATTAGGTGCATGGCCGAGAAGATTCATTAATTTGGTAATTCGAAGATGTTCGCACAAGGGGTGTACAGTCCCCTTACATGATAGACGGCGACAAATTAGTTTAAAAAGGAATTGAAACTATCCTGCTCGATTGTCAAAAGTATATATTCAGGTGATGAATTTTTGACTCAAGGAAGATGTCACATAGAAAAGGAAATTTCCTGCATGAGGGATATTATTTAAAAAATGATAATGATTTAGCTAAGGAAAATCTATATTAAATTAAACGTCTTAAAGATATAATAAATAGTTCTTAACTATGTCAGAGGTATTAAAGTAGAAGACTATCAACGTGTTTCCCCTTTCCAAGGCTTAACGATATCTTGGATTAAAGCTGCACTCCCAGCAATTTCTTTATCTATGATCTCTCTCATCTACCGGCTTTACATATTGCCCGAAATCCCTGTAAATGTTCCTTAAATGCTCTTTAACCTTGCTTGCTTTAGTACGGTATAGGCTAGATCTGCTAGGTCCTCAATCCTCTTCTGAGCCTATCCTTTAACCTTCATTATGAATATTGTTACTAGTTATTTTTTGGACGTATAAGTTTGTTGGATAATGTTCCCATTTCTTCACCAAGCTTGTGCCCTCGCTTAATGTGTCATTTCCTCTTATTCCACCACTCTTTCCACCTCTTTCTTAAGCCCAGCCTCCCCTATGTTTTTGATGAACATCTTACTGAACCGCTTGCCTATGAGAAGCCTGCTGAACAGTTTCAGCAAGCATATTTCCTCTTCCGCGCTAAAAGATTTATGGATTCTTCTTTTAAAGACCTTCTGCAAGCCTTGCAGAAGTCAATATCACAAGTATAAACCTTCTTGTAAATGTTGACATAGCTTTGGAATAAATATGGCTATCTTTGTCAATCAGAGTATACGAGTCAGCCCCGTTGGTCTTCACATAGCTAATAATCTCCTAGGGAAGCTTCCTCAGACAACCGCAGAAAAAGCATAACGTTGTAATCTTAGCCTCTCTGGACTTAAGGCTCTCCTATCGTATATCTTCACACCTTAAACAAACATAGTCTCGTTATTTAGTCAAAGAAAATTCTAGATGTCGAAGTATAGGTAGAATTCGTAGGGGTGTGGGCGTGCGGAGACTTGTGTATATTCTCTTAGAGCGTTTTCTATTATCGTGTCTATGAGCTCGCTTGGGAATATGGGTTTGAGGAAGTCGTGGTCTGATTCGAGCTCCTCGATTGCTTCTTTCAGGCTTCCGGGGAGCTGCTTGATTCCAAGCTGCCTCCTCTTCTCGGGTGGTAGTTTGTATATGTCCTCGTCGACGGGGTCTCCTATATCGATCTTCTTCTTTATTCCGTCAAGCCCGGCAGCCATAATAGCCGCGAAGCAGAGGTACGGGTTGCATGATGGGTCAGGTGTCCTGAACTCTATTCTCTTCTTCGCGCTTGCGGTGCGGCCCTTATGGTATACTGGTACTCTCACGTTTGCTGATCTGTTGCTTCTGCTCCAGGCTATGAAGACTGGCGCCTCGTATCCTGGTACGAGCCTCCTGTAGCTGTTGGTTGTGGGTGCAACTATTGCGCAGAGGGCTCTGCTATGCTCCAGTAGCCCTCCCCCAAAGTATCTCCCGAGCTGGCTTAACTCTGCGTAGTCGTCGTTCTCGTCGTAGAACAGGTTTTCATGCCCGTCTAGCTGTAGGATGGTGTGGCCTGGGTTTGACTTGGCCTTCCCGCCCCTCCGCCATAGGCTGACGTGGGTGTGCATGCCCGAGGCATTGTCGCCGAAGATCGGCTTTGGCATAAATGTGGCTATCATTCCGCTCTTGGCTGCTAGGTTCTTGACAACGTATTTGTATGTAATGGAGTTGTCAGCCATGTTTGTGAGTGTGTCTCTATACATGTCTATCTCGCACTGACCTGCTGTTGCTACTTCGTGGTGATGGGCATCGCAGGGTATGTGGAAATAGTCCGAAAGTATGTTGACACACTCTGACCTGAAGACCATCAATGTGTCGTGTGGTGGGGCGGGGTAGTAGCCCTCCTTAAACCTGATTGGGTAGTTGGTTCCAGCGCTACCCCAAGCCGCTTCTCTCGACTCTATGCTATAGGACTGGCCCCTGTAAGCGTCTAGGACGTCCCAGTGGACTTTGTCGAAGACGAAGAACTCGATCTCGGGCCCCCAGAAGGAGAGGTCGTATCCCTGCTCAGCCGCATACATCTCCGCCTTCTGTGCCACATATCTCGGGTCCTTCTCCAGCCTTCCACGCGCCATCCCCCAGCCGACATTACATATCATCCTCGCTGTCTTCACATGGTCAGGTATCCACGGGATGATGGCGTAGGTTGAAGGGTCAGGATAGAGCACTAGGTCGGACTCATGTATGTCTACGAATCCCCTGATGGACGAGCCGTCGAGCTTTGGGACACCGGAGGAGAATGCAGCCTCGTCAAGGAATTTGGCTGGAATCGTTACGTGCTGGAGCCTGCCTGGAACATCCGTGAACTGGAGGTCGATGTATTTTATGCCATCCCTTTCAACACTCTCCAACACTTGGTCTATGGTCATCCTCCACGGGACGAGCTCGCCATTCTCAAAGATAAACGGCATGTCTTCAACACACCCCGACTGAAGAAGTAGGCTTAGGAGCTGTTGCGGTCTCGTTGACTGTATAGCCGTCAATAGAGGCTACTTCGTGTCTGTATGCTATAATTTCTCCGCATTTAGCCGTTTTGTGGACCATCATTTTGCGAATATTGGCTAATAAGTCATATTTAAATGTGACATTGACAGGGGAGATAAATATCGAATAAAATGAACGATTTTCCCTTCATTTGGGATATTCATTAAACATTATTCAAATCGGGTCGACAGCATGTAGGCGCTAATGCGTCCAAGGAGGTCCGTAGGTCCAGAGTGTAGGGAGTTTTTATTCGTGGGGGGTAAATATTTAGGTGAGGATTTATCAGTTTTTATCTGTGCAGTCAACGGTCTACATTGGTAAGCCGATTCCGCGGAAGGAGGATCTGAGGTTTTTAACCGGGAGGGGGAGGTTCATAGATGATATAAGTCTCCCGAGAATGCTTTATGCGGCATTTCTAAGGAGCCCATACGCCCACGCGAGGATAACCAGTATCGATGTATCGGGTGCTCTTCAAAGTGGCGCGGTTGCCGCCTTCACCGGCCAAGAGATTAACAAGATGTGTGGTGGCATACGTGTGGATGTACCGCGGGGGCGGAGAGGGTTTGTGGTTAAGCCTCTCGCAGACGGCAAGGTTAGGTATGTCGGCGAGCCTGTCGCTGTCGTAGTGGCTAACGACCCCTACACCGCTCGGGACGCTCTGGAGTACATCAGCGTGGATTATGAGAGGATTGACCCGGTTGTAGATCCTCTTGAGGCTTCTAAGCCTGGCGCGCCCATCATACACGATGACTTTCCAGACAACGTCTGCTTCACTAGGAAGCGTGTCTATGGCGATGTCGAGGCGGCCTTCAGGGAGGCTGACAAGGTCATCGAAGTCCAGCTGAGGATTCAGCGGCTTGTTCCCTCTGCGATGGAGTGTCGCGGGGTGTTGGCTGTTTTTGACGAGGGTGTCGGCTACCTGCGGATCTGGGCCACTAAACAATTCCCGCACGATTTTCGCGGCTGGACGGCAGAGGCCCTTGGAATACCTGAGTCGAAGATACATGTTATAGCACCGGACATAGGTGGGGCCTTTGGCTCGAAACTCGAACACTATCCTGAAGATGTGGTGATCCCTCTCTTGGCCAAACAGCTTGGACGGCCTGTTAAGTGGGTTGAGACTCGCAGTGAGAACTTCCACTCCACAACTCATGGGAGGGGTAGTGCTGCTTGGGTCGAGGCGGCTGTGAAGAGTGATGGCAGGCTTCTCGGAGTTAGGGCCAGAATCTTGACAGATCTTGGCGCATACCCATACTTCTCCACGATACAGGTTCCTGAGGGGATTATCGGGATGTTGCCCGGCTGCTATAAGCTGAGAGGCTTGGAGGCCGAGGTCACGGGCGTCTTCACCAATAAAGTTCCAACGGCGGCGTATAGAGGCGCGGGTAGGCCAGAGGCCTCCTACATCATTGAGCGGACCATGGATAGGATTGCAAGGGAGCTGGGAATCGACCCAGCCGAGGTTAGGAGAAGAAACTTCATCAGGCCGGAAGAGTTCCCCTACGAGACTATAACCGGCCACAAGTATGACTCTGGAAACTATGAGCAGGCGCTCAACAAGGCGCTCGAGATCGTGGGCTATGAGGAGCTCAGGCGTAGGCAGTCAGAGCTGAGGGCGGCGGGAAAGCTACTGGGCATAGGAATCTCAAGCTACGTCGAGGTATGCAACTTTGCCCCTACCCCCGCTATAGTGAGTGTGGAGAAGGATGGCAGGGTTAAGGTGATATCTGGTACAATGCCGCAAGGGCAGGGCGAGGAGACGGCTTTCGCCCAGATAGCCGCCGATGCGCTGGGAGTGGACATAAAGGATGTCGACGTCATATTTGGGGATACTTCCCTTATCGGGTGGGGGCCGGGGACAGCGGGTAGCTGGACACTAGCGTCTGGCGGTAACGCGGTCCTACAAGCCTCTATGAAGGTGAGAGACAAGATACTGAGACTTGCAGCCCACATGCTGGAGGCTAGGCCCGAGGACTTGGAGATTGTTGATGGCAGGGTTGTAGTGAAGGGTGTTCCAGAGAAATCAGTGACTATCAAGGAGGTCGCCGCCCTAGCGTATGACCCTTCAGCACTGCCTGCGGGTATTGAACCTGGACTGTCTGCAGAGGTGGGCTACAGTCCACAGCTAACATATCCATTTGGGACGCATGTTGCGGTAGTCGAGATAGATACGGAGGCGGGGAGGGCGGAGGTGAAGAGGCTAGTGCTTGTCGATGACTGTGGGAGGGTTGTTAACCCGCTTCTGGTTGAGGGTCAGATAATTGGTGGAGCGGTCCAAGCCCTAGCCCAGGCCCTCTACGAGGAGGCCTTCTACGACAGTGAGGGAAACCTCGTTAACTCGAATTTCGGCGACTACCTCATCCCCACAGCCGTCGAGATACCTGAAATCCAGACGGAGAGGACCGAGACACCCGCTCCAAACCCGCTGGGAGCAAAGGGGATAGGAGAGGCTCCGACAATAGGGTTGGCGCAGGCCGTGGTGAACGCTGTCGAGGACGCGCTGGCGCCACTCGGCGTAAGGGTTGTGGATACGCCGCTAACACCCTACCAGATTTGGCGCTTAATACGGGAAAAACCCGGTAAGCTGGGTTGAAGTAATAATTGCGTATTATTCTAAATAAGTTGATGCAAACATTTATATAGGGGACCATGATTTCCTATGGAGTGGGGCGCCCGGGACAGGGGAGATCTAAGAGGCGTCGGGGAAACCTGGCGTCTCGAGGAGCCTCCAGTCTCGTGGACCCATCGGGAAACCGTGGGCAAAGGGATTGGAGAGGGTGCTCACGGTGTGCGTGGGGCCTAGGGGTCTAACACGCACGTCGCGCGCCCTCCCCGAAAGGCGCCCCACCTCTTTTATAGAGCCAGCACGTGTCTTAGGACTCTCTCGTAATACTGTTCTGGTGAGTATTCTATCATCTCGAGGCCGTCAATGTTGATGACGATTATGGAGTGTATTCTGCAGTTTCGCAGCTCGTCTATCTGGATGGGAGGCCTGCTGTAGTAGATGTCGCAGAGCCTCTTCAACGACTCTACTTCTCCAGCCTCTCTAAGCCTCGGCGGCTTCAGCAGGGGCTCCGGGATCTCCAGCACGTTGTAGCGGGGTGTTGCTAGGCTAAACTTGTCCGCATACTTGCTATATCGCGCAACCTTACTAACCACGCGGGCTCGCAGATACCTCTGAGGGTCAAGAGCGGCTTCGGGCGGTGCGAAGCCGGTTTCTATCTCTATGATTTGGGTGCTCCCTCCCTTCTCGCCAAAGACGTCACATACGAGCGCATCGCCCAGATACCTCTCCACGTCCACCTCGTACCCTAGCCTCGCTAGGTGCCCCGCGCAGATCACCTCCATCACAGAATGGTTGATCTTAACGAGCCCTCTTTGATGCATCTCTATGAGCTTCCCCCCAATCTTGGAGAGCTGCTCCTTCAGAGACTGACCCAGCACCTCTGCTAGCCTCTCTACTAGCGCGTTTATGTCCCTCGCAAAATCGCTCTCAGACTGTCTATCAGACTGCTTGGCTACTTCCCTCTCACCCGGCTGGTCCCTGCTCACTGATGAATAAGTAGGTTTGGTCTTGTCATTAAAGTCTACCTTCTCCTGAGCCTTTCACTTTAAAACATTTCGCGGCGAGTGGTGCTTGGCTATGGTAAAAGAGGGGGTTTCAGCGTCACTCCAGCCTAGGCGCTATGAGGTATTCAAGCCTACCCGCGGGGAGTGTAAAGGTCAGCTTTATTGGCTTGTTGCTGCTCAGCTGTATGAGCGTCTCCTCGGATAGGTCTCTCCCCGGCTTGACAATCCGCTCCAGGTAGGCGAGGCTGAAGCTTGCGACTACCTCGTGGGGGGCCTCCACCTCATACACTAGCGCGCCGTCCCTCGAGAGCTTGTTCTCAACCACACCCATGTCACCCTTAGCCATCAATATCACTGCGGAGGGCTGGATGATTATCTTGACAGAGTCGGAGACCAGGCTTGCATCCTCCACAGCCTCCCACAGAGCCTCAGAGTTTACCCTCGCCCTCGCCTCAAAGACGAGCTTAGGAGAGGCGCTAGTGCCCGCGACAGGTTCGAGTGTGTTGAGCTGGTATCTCCTCTCCCGCGACTTGGTCGGGTCTGTCAATATTATGTTCAGCTTCCTCTTCTCCTCCTCGTATACAAGTGTCAGGGACTCTCCCTTCTTCGCCCTCTTGAGGAATTTGAGTAGCTCCTGAAGGTTGACTGTCAGCTCCGTCTCCTTGTCTGCCACGAACTCCTCGGCAGCCTCCTTCCTCAGCTCAAAGTCTACGAGACTCACATGCGCCGGATCCATAGACACGAGCCTCAACGAGTCCTGAGTAACCTTGAATGAAGCCTCATCGACTACGGCGGCTACTGCCTTAAAGAGGTCTGCGGCGTAATCTGCGTTAGGAAGCCTCATAGTAAACATGGTACTCCCTCCCAGTTAATAGTTACCGGCCTCCTCGCTTAAAATATTTGGCTCTAAAGGGCGGGGGAAGCCTATGCTGGCTATACCGGGGAAATAGTGATAACCGGAAGCCAACCAGCCTAGCCGAATACCGCCAAGCCAGTGGCGTCGGATTGGTATTAGATGGATTTTCAGGTTGTATTTGAAAGGGGTTAAGGTGGTCAGGTCTCGTTGTGCGCCTAGCTCCTCATGGCTTCAGCCGGCATTAAGGTTATCAGGGAGAGTTTTCTCGGACTGGCTAGGATAAAATGAGAAAAGTTCTATTCGTCTGTGTGGAAAATAGTTTTAGAAGCCAAATAGCCGAGGCCTACTTCAACAAGTATGCGCCTAGCGGATGGACTGCCGTAAGTGCTGGCTTAACGCCTGCGGAGAGAGTGCACCCAAACGCCGTTAGGCTCATGCACGAAGAGGGCGTAGATATAAGTCGCCAAAAACCCAAGACCCTGACACGAGAGCTCCAGGAAGGGGTTGATGTGGCCATAATTGTGTGCAGTGGCGACCAGTGCCCAGTCGTCCACGCGAGGCGCGTCGAAGAGTGGAATATGCCAGATCCAGCCGGCATGCCGTTAGAAGAGGCTAGAAGAATACGTGACCTCATAAAAGCCAGGGTCCTAGACCTGATTAAGCGGCTACAGGAAGGTTAAGAGCCCGCTCTACCTCCCCCTCTCCCTCCCAGCCAAGTCGTGTAGCCGTCAACTAGACCCACTAAATAAACGGAGCTCGGAATCCATAACCGACTTATATCCTAGTTTAAAGCTTGGGCGCCCCACAGAAGGACCGTGCCGATCTTCAGCCCTGTTAAAGAGTCTGACATTACGAGGGCCATAGCCTCATCCTTCATAGAGATGTTCAGCGAGTATGCGCGGAGTGACGTGATAGTGGTGGGTGCAGGCCCTGCAGGCCTGATGGCGGCTAGGGAGCTGGCGAGGAGTGGGGTGCGCGTCCTAGTGATTGAGCAGAACAACTACCTCGGCGGAGGGTTCTGGATCGGCGGATACTTGATGAACCCTGTAACCTTCAGGGCCCCGGCCCAAGAGATACTCGACGAGCTCGGAGTCCCGTATAAGAAGTATGTCGAGGGACTCTACGTCGCTCACGGACCACATGCATGCTCCAAACTCATAGCCTCTGCCTGCGACGCCGGCGTCAAATTCCTCAACCTGACTAAGCTCGACGACGTGGTGGTGAGGGATAATGCTGTGAGAGGTGTTGTGGTTAACTGGACCCCTGTCGAGGGTCTTCCAAGACAGATCACCTGTGTCGACCCTATAGCATTGGAGGCTAGCCTTGTGATTGACGCCTCTGGGCATGACGCTGCCGCGGTGAAGAAGCTTGAGGCGCGAGGCCTAGTTAAGATTAGGGGAATGGGTGCGATGTGGGTGGAGAGGTCTGAGGACGCCGTGGTCGAGTATACGGGCGTCGTATATCCAGGGCTTATAGTCGCTGGAATGGCCGTGGTGGAGACCTATGGTCTGCCGAGGATGGGGCCGACCTTCGGAGCGATGCTCCTATCCGGTAGAAGAGCTGCTGAGATAGCCCTAGAAGAGCTCAAGAAGCTGGAGGCAGAGGCATTCTAGCGCGCTGGAAACCATTTGACCCTCAAGCCCTACAGGGGGCTCACGCTATACATCTACAAGGACCCGTCGACGCGGACAATCAGGTATGCCGAGCTGGCCGAGTACCTCCAAGAACATGTACCTCGCTGTGGCGTCGAGGTCAGGGATGAATTCCTAACACACGCCCGGAAGCACTGGGGGGCGGAGCCGCGACACCTTTCATCATCAATAGCCTCTGCAAGGGTTGTCGACGTGTTGGAATGTAAACCGGTTGGTGAGCCGCTGCCAGGCGAGGTGGCCTTTGAGGAGAGGATGTTGTTGAACCCGGATAGGAGGGTGGGGGGCGTCCTCTACGAGGGCTACATGCTCCAGAGCCTCTTCCAATCCCTCATCCCACGCGACGAGCTTCGGTACGGGATGCTACACACGATATTGACCCATAGAATTCTGGTAACTAGAGAGCTGGGAGAGGGGAGAGGCCACGCTAGGACCATAATCCTAGGCCAGCCAGTCCTCATCTCGACGACAGGTCTCGTGGAGGCTCCAGCCCTCCCTAGGGACGTGTACGTCAAGCTGCAGCTCTTTAAGAGCCCGGATATGCAGCAGCTCCTACTAGAGGAGGAGAGGCGAAAGCTAGGAGGACGGGTCCTCTCACCGGATGATGAGAGGCTAACCGAGGTTGTCAAGGGCTACGCGTTGATGGGAGTCTTTTACTACCTCTTCGGCGAGGCCTTCTGCGGCGACATGAGGTGCAGACTATACAACGCCCACACCCACGAAGAGCTGGTTGAGGCCCAGATCAGAAGTGGGAGACTCTGCACCACTCACCAGCAGATGCTAGACTTTCTGAAAACCTCTCCAGCCGCCTAGACACTACAGGCTATTCCTCAATCATCGGGAAGACCCGCTTCGCATTACCGTAGGTCATCTCCCTTAGAATCTTCTCGGAGACCGAGTTCTCCAGAAGCCACCTGACACATTTTGAATAGCTCTCGAGGCTTCTTATCCCTGACAGGTATGGCGGCCCATACTTCTCCCATGAAGCATGTGGAGCGTGGTCTGTCTCGAGGAAGTCAACCTCACCGTTCTTGACACGTTCAAGTAGCCCATCGACAAGCCTCTTCTCCCTAAGCGGCGGGTTCACCTTAAGGGCCACGCCGCCAGGCCCCGCCATATCCTCCACGCTCAGCATGAGGTGGTGGGGCGTTACTCCACAGACCACGCGGAGGCCACGCTCTCTCGCCTCCTTGACGTGGTCCAGAGAGGCGGGGTTGCTTATGTGGACGAGGTAGAGCGTCCCGGAGAATCCTGTCTCCATGGCGAGCGATATCTGGTCCTTGACAGACTCGGACTCTGCCTCCGGGGGTCTACAGAGGTTCCAAGTCCATGGTCGGCTAGGATCCCAGAGGCCCTCGCGAAAGAGGCTCACTTTCTCGCAGTGAACCGCTATAACGCCTCTATAGCCTAGCTCGGATAGCCTCCGGTAGACGAGACGCTGACTCTCGATGCCGAGTGCCTCCAACCCTTTCATGGGCGCCGTATACATTTTGAACCCTACCACACGTCTCAGCTTCTTGGCTGCATCCACCGCCTCCTCAAGCTGCCTCTCATCCGGAGTGGCTGCAAGGTATAGATAGTAGCCGCCCTCTACGCCCTCGCGCTTAGCGGTTTCTAGCCGCCTCTCCGCGAGCTCTAGGCCCGTGATCGGTGGGTCCGTGTTCGGCATGTCGAGGATGGCCACCACTCCCTGACCCCTAGCAAGCTCCACAACCTCCTTAATCGTAGCCTTGTAGGCCTCTCTCCAATCCCTGCAGTGTACGTGCGGATCAATACATCTCCATTCCGGGGCCAAACAGGGCTCACTAGCCTATTAGAAAATCTGGAATCCTCTCTATCTCTAGCAGGGTGTCACAGTATTCGCAGGCTATTACACCATGCTCCTTCATAACTATGTAGCGCGTGGTCGCAGGCTCCCTCTCCACGTTCGTGATGCATGTAGTCTCCGGGCATCGTATCTTTCCCACAATCTTCTCAGGCAGGCCCGGGCTATGCTTCTCGACCTTCCAGTCCCTGATGTAGTTTATGGTTATCTGGGGGAGGACTAGTGCGAGTATCTTGGCTTCATCCTCGCTGACCATGTAGTGGTATAGTTTCACTATGTCTTTTCTTCCGAGCTTTTTGCTGGGGACGTTGTGGAGCACTATGACGGAGACGTCGGGGTTCTGTTTAAGAGACTCTAGGTTCAGTAGTTTTATCACCTGGTCTCCTTTCCAGGCGGGTATGTGATCGAGTACGGTGCCCCAGTCAATCTTTCTCACTAGTAGTGACTCGCTGCTCATTCCGCACCACCGAGTACTAGGTGAAGGAGGGCCTTTCTTATGGGCAAACCATTCCTAGCCTGCTCGAAATACCACGCATTAGGGAGCTTATCCACCTCCGGGGAGAGCTCGTCGACCCTGGGGAGCGGGTGCATGACTCCCAAATCGCTCCTACCGTAGGATAGGAGTTTGGCGTCAACGACGTATGAGCCTCTCACCCGCTCATACTCTGTCGGGTCAGGGAACCTCTCCTTCTGGATTCGTGTCACATACAAGACATCCAGCTCAGGCATTACCTCCTTAATCTCATCAGCCTCCACGGCCTTCCTATATGTCACACCCCTCTCGGAGAGGTAGAGCTCCACCTCTCTTCTAACTTGGAGGAGATGTGGCGCCATGAAGAATATCTCAACCCCGTTATATTTTGCGAGGAGATAGCATAGTGAGGGGATGGTCCTAGAGTATCTGAGGTCTCCCAGCATGCCTATCTTGGCCCCGTCAACCCGGCCTAGCTTGGACTTGATTGTGAATACGTCCAGTAAGGCCTGTGTCGGGTGTTCTTGGCTTCCGCTACCCGCGTTGATGACGGGCACAGAGGCGGCCTCTGCCGCAAATCTCGCCGACCCGCGTGCAGGATGTCTCAAAACAATACAGTCAACCCCATACCCCTCAATCATCTTCACCGTATCATAGAGGGTCTCCCCCTTCGCAATAGAGGAGACCGCAGGATCGTGTATCGAGAGGACCTCAGCGCCTAGCGATCTCGCAGCCACGTAGAAGCTTTGGAAAGTCCTAGTTGAGGGCTCGACAAAGATCAAGGCAACTTTCCTCCCGACGAGCGTATCTTCTAGGTGGATTGTGCCCGAATTGACCTCCTCGGCCAGCCTGAAGACTAGCTCCGCGTCCTCGCGGCTTAGGTCCCTGCAGCTAATAATGTCCCGGCCGGCGAGAGTGTTTTTGAGACCCAGCGGGGATACACCTTCCCGACCCCCACTTAGTGATGAGGGCAAAACTAAACCCACCAACTCGTACGGTTGGCGCGGATTTAAGCCTATACCAGAAAAATTTCCCATAAAATCCCTGTGACGGGATTATGGTTTTATCCCAAAAGCTCTGGCAAGAGCCTCGAAACGCCTAAACTCTTCTATAAACTTGGCCCCGCTAACCGTTAGGATATAGACAGGTTGGCCACCATCCCGTCTCTCCAAGAGGCCGCGGCTTACAAGCTCATCCAAATACTTCACAAGCCTGTCATACGGTAGATTCGCGTCCCTCATGATCGTTGTTATTCGGGCGGTGCCCTCGGTGGAGACAGACTCCAAGATATCCACATAGATTCTAAGCCTAGACCTGTATTCCCTCCCTCCACGTGGACGGCCACCCTCAACTGGCGCCATACGCGAGCCAGCACCCATCTTCCGCGGCTCTCAAAACAGGTTCATCTAGCTTTTCTGCAATTTAGATGCGTTCGGCTTTTCCCCACCGCTTATGCTGAATACGCGTATTCTCTCTCCCTTTAGGAAATTCTTCATGATCGCCGCCCCTGCGTCTCCCTTCTTAGAGAGCCTGATCCTTCCTCCCTTGCCCACAGTAGCCAACGTTACGAACTTGTCCCCAACATAGACTGCAACCCTCTCACCCTCCCTCTCCTCCGGCAACCTGAGCTCAACCGAGGCGCCGCCCTCGCTCACAGTACACTCTATCTCCTCGCCCATGGTTAGGAGCTTAGGGACCGGCTCGATCTCTACACCGAGCCTCTTTTCAAGCCTCCTAATGCTCTTAGCATGGTATTTGAGGAGCCTTGCTAGGTCCTCCCGCTCACACTTGACCACAATCTTTCCGCCTTCTAGCGAGACTTGAAAATCCCTGAGAAGCCGCCCCAAGGCCCTTGAAACGACGCTCACAGCCCTCTCAACGTCAACGGCCTTTGTCTCTCGGTCCGACAGCTTAACCACTGTGACCTGCTCCCCGAAAACATAGATCTCATACTCCAGTCTCGAGGTTTCTAGGTCGACTACCTCGACTATGGGCCTCGCCAAGTCTCTGTCAGACATGCCCGTGGGGACTCGGACAGTCTGTCTGAGCTCGTAGACCCTTTCAACCCGGCCATCCCTGATGAAGATGACCGTGTCGACTATGTATGGGAGGAGTCCGAGGTCTACCTTGGAGATGAAGCGCTGAATAGCGTCTATCGGGTCGCTCGCATGTATTACGCCGACCATCCCCACACCAGCAAGCCTCATGTCGACGTAGACTTGGAAGTCCCTCTGCTTCCTCATCTCGTCGAATATGGTGAAGTCGGGCCTGATTAGGAGGAGGATCTCGGCGCTCTTTTCGAAGTCGCCCTCCAGCGGTCCGAATTGAGTTATCTCCGGGCCGACCTGAAGATCTCGCGGCGACTCAAAAGTCTTGACAATCTTTCCGAGGCTCCAGTAGTACTCGGCGAGGCTTGAGGCGAATGTTGTCTTGCCCGAGCCGGGTGGGCCGGCTATGAGTATGCCCTCCGCCTTGGTGGATAGGCGTTGAAAAAGCTTCGCCGACAGGTTGTAGTCATGTATCGTGAGCTTGGTTATCGGTCTTACAACAGTTATCTCGATGTCGTCGCTGAACGGAGGCCTAGTCATCGAGACGCGGTACTGGCCCATCTGGATGACGGACGCCCCACTCCTAGAGATCTCTATCGACGAGTCTTCACTGTGCTGCACCAGCCACATGATGTCATTGATCATGGCTTCCGCCTCTTCACGGGTGAAGGGCTCCTCCCTAAGTTTAACGAGGGTGAAGCTCCCGGGCCTTCCTCTCTTCGCCATGGGCGGCGCACCAACCTTCAGGTGGAGGCTCATAGTGTCTTCCGTAAAATATTGCTGGAAGGGAGGCTCCCTCCTCGGCTCAACCACCTTAAAATGCCTAGCAGCGACCCCCTCAGCCTCAGCCACGAGATACTGGACATAGTCTGAGGTGTAGAGTGTTCCACCCTCCATACGGGCCACATCCCGGATAAGCGCGTCTATCCTCCCGCCCCGCGCCAGTCTGATATCCTCGAGGCTCGGCCTCTCCCCCGCAAACCTGACCTCAACTCCATGCGCTGTGGCAAGCTCCCTAATCCGCTTTACCTCGCTGATCCCGACGAACCCCTCAGCCCTCCCCCTCGAAGCCTGTGCCTGAAGCTCATCAAGCGCGGCCATAGGAATCACTATCTCAGCGTCCCTCAGCTCTCCGCGCTCTAACATGGAGGAGAGAATCCTGTTAATCAGCACACTAGTGTCCGGGACTATCCTCTCCCTGCCCAACCCTTCAAGTAATAGATCGACAGGGACTATTTATCGGGTGAGAGGAAGGCGTTTTGAGGGGATAAGGATAAGAGGAGAGGAGGCTCTCCAATAGATGGATGCTTAATAGGCGGCATCCGAGGCTAGACCCCTTCGTCCCAACAGGCTGGGATATGGTCGGAAAGATCATAGACTTCGCGGGGCCTGGCGAGGACTCTATAGTCGTTGATCTTGGCTCAGGCGATGGAAGGCTCGTCATCGAGGCGGCCAAGAGATACGGTTCTCTCTCAATGGGTATTGAGCTCAACCCCCGGCTCATAGAAATAGCGAATAGGAGGGCCGGGGAGCTTAGACTGGAGAATGTAGCCTTCCTAAACACTGACGTGAGGGCGGTCAGCCTCGAGGGGGTCACACACGTTGTAGCCTATCTTACAAGCAGGGCGTTAAAGGAGATCGAGCATGTGCTTCTAACGGCTCCAAAGGACGCAGTCATTGTGACGCATAATTATCCCATCCGCGGCTGGAGACCCATTGAGGTTTTGGAGACTTGGTCAAGCAGTGACGGAAAACTGCATAGGCTCTACAAATATACTCCGAGACTGAGTGCGCCGGCTTCCAAGCCAGCTAGACCCCTAGAGACGAGGGCTCGGCGGCTGGACACAGTTCTAAACTCCCTAAAGGCCAGACACCTCTGAGGCAGCGACTCGGCCATCTATTATAAAGGGTCGCCAACACTCTTCGCTCCTCCAGCACCCTTAAGACCCTCCCTCAACCCCTTCAATACATAGCAGGTAAGCATCACACCGCTCACTAGTAGCGTCAAGTAATATGTAAGTATCCGCCACAGCACGACGGCAATCCACGAGTAAACCCTCAAGACCCTGCTGGAGAATAGGTAAACCCCCGCCTCGGTCAAGCCCGCGCCCCCAACCGTCACGGGAAGAACACCCAGCGTATTCCCTGCGTGAAAAGCGTAGATCGCGTCTATGAAGCCTATCGCCGTATGGTTTGAGAAGACTGCGTAGAGCGTGACGGCGGGTATAAGCATCACGGCCACCGTAGCCGCTAGGAGGCCTGCGGAGATGGTTTTGCCCCGGCTAAAATTCAGCTGCTCGAGAAAACCCGGCGAGTCAGAGCCCGGCTGTTTAAGCATGTTTAACACTCTTCCAAATACTGGTAGACGCCTCTCAAGCAGGCTCGTCATTCTACGGAGGAGTTCCAACCCATGACGCCTAGGCTGCATGATTAAGGATGTGACCACTATGAGCTGTAGAGCAGGAATGACTATCAGCACTATCGCCACGCTTATCGCGCCATGGGACATGGCTGCTACACCTGCTAGGAGGGCTATCGGGGCTGCGACCAGCACGTCTAGGATTAGCTCGATGAATGCTATCCAGAGGGCTACTATGGGATTCTCACCCTTCTCCGTCAGTATCCAGGCCCTGACCGCCTCGTCAGCCATGAAGGGGATGGTGGTGAGTGCAAAGAACTCGCTCACACTCCTAATCATGAATGCTTCACCAATGCTCATAGGCGTAGCTGAGAGGCGCTGCACCAGGAGGTGGAATCTCACACCCTGTGCGAGTAGCCTAGCTAGGCACAGACCTATGGACAGGAGTAGGAGGGAGGGTGGGATAGAGAGTAGCGTCGACAGCGGTATGTTGAACAGGCTGGTGATTAGGAGTGTTATGCCTATACTGGCTACGAGGCCGGCTAGGGAGCCCCTGATGAGCCGTCCCACCCTACTCATCTCCTAGCCACCAAGCAGATCGACTGTTGCAGAGGGACTAGTAGCCGGGAGTGTAGGAGGCGTAGTGGCCAGAATATGTGCAGGTGGAGCGGTATACGCCCCTCCACCATCAGCCCATTTCTCCTAAGAATACTCTCTAGGCTAGACCAGTTGAAGTGGTGTATGTGGGTCCTGTCAGCGAAGCTGTCGTAAAGCCCAAACCCCCGCGTGTTGGGTGTTGTAATTAACAGCCTGCCACCCTGTTTGAGAACCCGTACACACTCTCTCACTGCGGCATCCGCATCTACTACATGCTCGAGGGAATCCAGCATGATAACCGCTTCGAAACAGTGGTCACGGAAGGGCAGCCTCGCAGCGTCGGCGAGAATATTTGGCCTTACCGCCACGTCCACATCCACCCCCACATACTCAAGACCTCTGCAGTAGCTCTCGTACAGCCGTAGCCCACATCCGACCTCGAGAACCCTTCTAGCACGCTTTGTAAAAGCATCGACCAGCTCCGCTTTGTAGTGTCGGAACCTGTGAGGCTCAATCGGCAGTAGAGGCAACTACCTCCACCCACGTCTCCGTCTTGAGCTAGTCTGTGTGAGGCTCCGCCGGGCTAAATCCTTTAAAGCCTAGGCTGCGAGATAGGCTATCCGTGCGAAAGCGGGTGGCTATAGGCTCTGATGACCGGTATGTCGCGGCGCTGGAGGCGGCTAGGTATCTGGCTGAGAAGGGGTTTGAGGTCGTCGAGATAGGCTCTCTGAAGACCGGGAAGGTGGAGCCGTGGCCAGAGGTTGGCTTCGAGGTTGGGCGTATGGTTGCGGAGGGAAAGGTGGATTGGGGGATAGTTGTGTGCTACACCGGAACAGGCGTCTCGATTGCCGCGAATAAGGTTAAGGGTGTGAGGGCTGCACTCTGCTTCGACGCTCAAACCGCTAGGGGCGCCCGCCTATGGAATGATGCCAACGTCCTCGCACTGAGTGGGAGGCTAACAACCCCTGAGGTTGCGCGGGAGATAATAGACGCCTGGCTAGCCGTAGAGAAGATTGATGAGAGCGAGAGGTCAAATATTGAAAAGCTGAAAAAAGCGGACAGGTCTTTGTAATCCTATTTCAGTTTGGGTTGTAATAACCCAATGAACCTTAATAATATCCCGGTCGGTGGTGAGCGTGAAAGCTGGTGTGGACATGGTAGCTGGTGAGCCGGTTGGGGAATCCCCCTCCATCTCCCATATCCAGACCATTTAGGGGCAGGTGTGCGGGGACTCCGCTGGAGCAGCTACTAGACCCTGAGTGGTGGTCAAAGATCTTCAACGGACTCTATCTCAAGACAGACTCAGACGTGGTGATGAATGAGGGGCTCACGAAGAGAGAGGTAGACCTCATCATCCAGATGTTGGATCTTGAGCCCTCTGAAAGAATATTGGACCTCTGCTGCGGGCAGGGAAGACACTCCATCGAGCTGGCTAAAAGAGGCTTCAGAAACGTCGAGGGGCTAGACCTGTCAGAATACCTAATCAGACTGGCCCAGAAAACGGCCCGGCAACAGGGCATCAAAGCCACATTCAGGGTGGGCGACGCGCGGAGTACACCGTATCCAAACAACACATTCGACGCAGTGATACTGATGGGGAACAGCTTCGGCTACTTCACAGACAAGAACGATGACATCAAGCTACTCAAGGAGATCCACAGGGTTTTAAGACCCTACGGGAGGCTGCTCTTAGACTTAGCCGCCGGTGACGCCATAAGAAGAAGTTATGCGAAAAGGAGCTGGGAGTGGGTAGACGACAAGACCATCGTGGTGAGGGAGAGGGAGATGTCGTCCGATGGTGAAAGAATCATAACAAGGGAAATTGTAATAGATGTGGAGGACGGGGTCCGCGCCGACAATGTCTACGCCGTCAGACTCTACTCCTTCGCAGAGCTAAAAAACATCCTCGAGTCAGCGGGATTCGTTAACGTGACCCTCAGAATGCTCATGGATTCCGAGGATTCAAGCAGCGACCCTGGATTGATGGCTACGCGCATGATGGTGACGGCTTTGGCGGGCAAGGAGGATGGAGAGCAGGAAAGGGGCAAGGAGGTGTATGTTCTGCTGGGCGACCCCCGCATCTCCAATCCCGTGAAGCCCGGCTCAGTATTCGACGAGGACGACCAGTATGCGGTAAACGAGCTCAAGTCCGCCCTCTACGGCATAAAAGGCTACAGGTTCAAACTCATAGACAACCACTCCGAGATGCTTAGAACACTAGAGCAGGACCGCGACAAGATACATCTAGTGTTGAATCTCTGCGACGATGGGTTCCGCAACGACCCATTCAAAGAACCGCACATACCTGCGATACTCGATATGCTCGGCCTATCATACACCGGTGCGGGGCAACGCTGTCTCACATTATGCTACGATAAGAACTTGGTGAAACTAGTAGCCCACCAAATGGGAATACCTACACCGAGGTCTGTACTGCTGGAACCCGGAGAGGCTCCGTTCCGAGTTAAGGGCCTGAAGTATCCGCTCGTAGTCAAGCCCAACTTCGGAGACAATAGCTGGGGAATAACTGAGAAGAGCATAGCTAGGAGCCCGGAGGATCTTGTAGCCGCCATCGAGAACCTGCGGAGAGGGTGGGGATACAGCGGCCCCATCCTCGTAGAGGAGTATATCGAGGGTGAGGACTTGACCGTCTCCATCATAGGCAACCCGCCTCACGACTATGTTGTAGCCCCGATACTGAGGGAGGACTACAGCGGAGTTCCAGCCAGCCTGCCTAGGATATGCACCTATCAAGCAAAATGGATACCCGCGAGCAGCTATGGTGCTGTGAGATCCGTGCCTGCCCGCCTACCGCCGAGCATAAAATCCATGGTGGCGAAATGGTCAATCCAACTTTTTAAGAGGCTGGAATGTAGAGACTATGCGCGATTTGACTGGAGGCTGAGCAGCGATGGAGTGCCCTACTTTTTGGAGGCGAATCCTAACCCGGGGTGGGTATGGGACGGCCACCTCCGCAAGGCGTGCAGCTACATGGGATGGACATACAAGCGCATGCTCCTAGAGATTATCAAGAGGGCTGAGAGGAGGATTATGTATCAGCAGAGCGAAGCACTCGCACAGGCCATCAAGCACCCACGCTAAGATTACAGTGGCCGTAAAAAAAGCGTAAAGATGTTAGAAGGTGGGTGCATGTTTACCCTAACATCGCGTCTATCGAGAACGCGCCGGCACCTGTAGTAAGGAGCAGAAGGGCTGCCGCCAATATCAGCAGGTCCAGCTCCCATCCACTAACACCCGATATGAATCCGCGCATGACCCTCCTAGAGTTAGCTACCATTTGGCTCAGAACCTCGGGAGGGGGAACAACTCTACCTAGGACCGATAGATAGAGAAAGATCGTGCCCACCATCTCTAAGGCGAAGAGTATAGCAACTATCCTGGTGAGGAATCCGGCTATTAAGAGTACTCCCCCGAGAAGCTCCAGCAGCCCAACCAAGTCGAAGAGTAGCGGCGGGATCCCTACCTGAGCCATGCCAGACCTCATCTGAGGCCTAGCAGGTCCGACCAGCTTCGGCACACCGTGTACAAACATCAGGAAGCCCAGCGCTATCCTAAGTATCAGGAGCGCAACGTCGCTGTATTGTTCGAGGAAGCCCAGTAGTATCATCGCCGACGCTCACCTAGCACCACTAGATGGCGTAATGCTATTATTTTAAATAGTAGGAGGCAGACATGCCACCAGATGGCTAGCCCGCGAAGTAAATGCGGCATCGGAGAAGACGGGGAGGGGGTCTGCCCTGTCCTTGCCGCGTCAAAACTCTTAAAGAGCATGTGGTCACTAGTCGTTATCAGCTACCTCTTGGACGGCCCGAAAAGTTTTAACGAGCTGTTGAGGATAGTACCGAGAATCAACTCAAAGACGCTCTCTAGGACGTTGAAATCACTACAGAAGGCAGGGCTGGTATCTAGGGAAGTCGTGAGCACTCAGCCCTTCGCAGTGAGATACTCGCTGACAGAGATGGCAGCGGATCTCAAAGCTCTCCTAGATAGTCTAAGGGATTGGGGGGAGAAGTGGGTGCTACGAGGCCGGGTCCTAAGCCCGGAGAAGGATCCTGTGAAAAGTCGTCGCTAGGGCTTGAGTAAAAAGACGAGGCTTTTGGGGGAACTTGGATTAAACCTTGAGCTCTAACTACTCAAGCTATTGGGGGTCTATGATCTCTTCTATATTGTGATGGGCGCTTTCTCTTTTACCGCTATCGCTGCTTGGGCTGCAGCTATCCGCGCAATAGGTATCCGATAGGGTGAGCAGCTCACGTAGTCTAGCCCGGCCGAGTGGAAGAATTTGACACTACTGGGCTCTCCGCCGTGTTCGCCGCAGATTCCAACCTCCAAGTGTGGGTTAGACCTCTTCCCCTCTTCAGTCGCGAGCTTCACAAGCCTCCCAACGCCTTCTGTGTCAAGCACCTCGAACGGATTCTCCCTCAATATCTTCTTCTCAAGATAGTCTGCCATAAACTTGGCCTCAACGTCGTCCCGGCTAAACCCGAACGTTGTCTGTGTCAGGTCGTTGGTCCCGAATGAGAAGAAGTCTGCGACCTTAGCTACACTCGAGGCTGTCAGCGCGGCTCTGGGCGTCTCTATCATCGTCCCGACCTTGTATGGTATCCTTATTCCCTGCTCTTGGAAGACCTTCTCAGCCGTCCTCTCGATTATCTCCCTGAGGTATGCTAGCTCTGAGGCCTCCGAGACGAGCGGGATCATTATCTGGACGTGGACGGTCTCGCCTTCGGACTTTAACACCCTTATCGCCGCAGTGAGTATCGCTCTGACCTGCATCTCATATATTTCGGGGTATCTTATGGCGAGCCTGCAGCCTCTATGCCCTATCATCGGGTTGTGTTCCTGGAGCTGGCGTACCTTCTGGAGTATCTTCATCTTCTCGTCTATCTCCTTCTGCGGCGCGCCCTTGGACCTTAGTTCATAGATCTCTGTGAGTAGTTGTGCTTCGGAGGGTAGGAACTCGTGGAGCGGGAGGTCGAGAAGCCTCACCGTCACCGGCAGCCCCTTCATTATCTTGAATATCTCGATGAAGTCGCCCAGCTGGAGTGGGAAGAGCTTTTCAAGCGCCCTCCTCCTCTCCTCCTCCGTCTCAGCCATGATCATCTCCCTCACGATAGGCAGCCTGTCCGGAGCGTTGAACATCCTCTCCGTCCTGCATAGACCGATACCCTCCGCCCCGAACTCCCGCGCCTTTGCAGCCGCCTCGGGCGTGTCAGCGTTAGCCCTGACACCCAGCCTCTTGACCTCGTTAGCCCAGGAAAGAAGGAGCCTGAACTCTTCTGTCAGCTCTGGCTCAATTGTAGGAGCCTCTCCGAGGATAACATAGCCGGTGGTCCCGTCTATCGTGATTATGTCACCCTTATTGACACGGACTCCCCTCTCTGTCACGAAATAGCCCTCTTCCATGTTTATCTTGATGCTCTCACAACCGACAACCGCTGGCTTCCCCATCCCCCTCGCGACGACAGCCGCGTGGCTGGTCATTCCGCCCCTGCTCGTGAGAACCCCTTGGGCAGCGATAACGCCTTTAATGTCCTCTGGAGTTGTCTCAGGTCTAACGAGTATTATCTTCTCACCCTTTCCGCCAAGCTCAGCAGCCTCGTCCGTGTCGAAGATTACCTTTCCAGTGGCTACTCCAGGGGATGCGTTCAGCCCCTTAGCTATCGGGTCAACCTTGGCCTTCGGGTCTAGCCTACGGTGTAGCAGCTGGTTTAGATCGTTGGGCTCGATCCTAGACAACGCCTCCTCCTTGGTTATGAGGCCTTCCCTGACCATGTCCACAGCGATCTTAACGGCCGCTTGGGCTGTGCGCTTACCGTTCCTCGTCTGGAGCATGTAGAGTTTTCCACGCTCGACCGTAAACTCGAAATCCTGCATATCCTTGAAGTATTTCTCAAGCTTCCCTGCAATCTCGACCAGCTGCCTATAGATTACAGGGTCGACCTTATCTATCGGGATGGGAGTCCTTATCCCCGCAACTACGTCCTCACCCTGAGAGTTGGGGAGGTATTCGCCGTAGAGCTTTGCCTCACCTGTGGATGGGTTCCTAGTGAATCCGACGCCCGAGCCTGAGTCCATGCCCATGTTGCCGAAGACCATCATCTGGACGTTGACTGCCGTTCCGAGGTCGTCTGGGATCTTATAGTAGCGTCTATACTCTATCGCGCGTGGGTTATTCCAAGACTTGAAGACGGCCTCAATAGCCATTACAAGCTGGTCCCAAGGATCCTGCGGAAAGTCCCTTCCAGTCTCCCTCCTCACGATTTCTTTAAACTCTCGAACAAGCTTTTCAAGCTCTGACGCTGGGATCTCATAGTCGTGTTTCACCCCGAGCTTGTGTTTCGCTCTCTCAAGGGCCTGCTCGAATAACTCGCCTTTAACGCCCATCGCTATCCTAGCGAACATCTGGATGAATCGGCGGTAGGCGTCGTATGCGAAGCGGCGGTCCCCTGTCAGCTTTGCAAGACCCTCGACGACCCCGTCATTTAGTCCAAGGTTGAGTATGGTGTCCATCATTCCCGGCATGGAGTAGGGAGCACCAGACCTCACAGAGACGAGCAAAGGCCTCTCAGGGTCGTTAAACCTTTTCCCCGTCACCTCCTCCAGCTTCTTCAGCTTCTCACGAACCTCCTCTAGCAGTCCGCTGGGGATCTTCCCCCCGTTTGAATAATATTCTTTACATGCCGATGTAAGTATTGTGAATCCCGGGGGTACTGGTAAACCCGCAGCAGTCATCTCTACGAGGCCGTAGCCCTTGCCTCCAAGCTCGAACCGCGTCAAACCCTTGGCCTCGTCAAACAGGTATACGTATCTCTTCCTCAACTTACATCAATAAGATGTGGCTGAGCGACTATTTAAGGAACGATTTGAAAGTATGACGGGCTTGCCCGGACAATATTTTAATTGGAACAATAATGGATATGGATAAATAAGTGTGAGAGAGTTGGAGGGAAAAGAATTGGGGGAGGACTGGTTGGGTGGCTTGTCCCCTAGTAGTCCACGTCTCCTTAAATATTCTTCGAGGTATTGTTGCTTTCGCCTTATAGTGAATCCTACGAGTCTGTAGAATTTCAGCCTGTCCTTCGCCCTGAGTTCGATGTAGTATTCGTCCTTCCTCCTTATGATTATCTTCCCCGATATCTTATTAGTTTTCCCCTTCTTCACACATAATCTCGGCCCTGTTGTCTCGACGCCTAGAACTCTCAGAAGTTTCTGGACTTATTTTAGAAGCTCGGCGTCCGTATTATAGCAACGGATCCCTCCCTTATTTTTATCTAAGATCCTTCGCTATCGAAGAATCCTCTTAGAAAGCTTCGCGCACAGTCTTCGGAGTATTCCGTGAAGTATTTTATTCGATCTAAGTTGACGGGCCTCTGTAGCAACTCGTACATAGCTTTAGATCGGACACGCACCTTGAGACGCCCGTCTCCTAACGGTATCGGCTTCGGCGGATCTCTACCGAGAACTCTCCCCAAACATTTAGAAAACTCTTCGTCGAACTCTCTGTCCCTGACCCCCCGCTCCAATCTATAATCTCCATTCTTTGTTTTCAATTTGACCGCATACCCATCACCAGAGACAACGCCTATCACATAGGCTAGCTCCGGGGATGGCTCTAGATGGTCTATCATGCAGATCCGTATTCCGCCGAACGGTGTATGTATTCCACGGCACCAATAATTGATCGATGCAGTGCTCAGTGCGACGTTGTACAACTCTTTAATCTTTCTCCTTATCCTCCTGTATCCTAGGCCCTTTCTCCTCAGCTTCAAGACTTCCTCGTATAATCTCATCCTCAGCTGTCTTGGTAAGTATTCTCTTCTAGTGTTCGTCTTTCCCCCAACCCCTCTGCAGCCCAGCATCTTTGTCGAGCGGTAGGGCTGCAGATCCCCGCCCGCACCCTGCCCAATCCTGTCCTCGTGGTTTAGGCGAACCAGTCACGATATATATGTAAAGATGACGCGTTGCCTCGGCTTAATAGTCTAAACATTAATCGAAACTTGAATTAAACATTATACAGTCAAACACGGTGGCCAGTCATCTTTTCCTTCAAATTCTCGATGTAAATATAATCCAGCACCGTCCCGTTCGACTCTCTTATCCTCAAGTGCTCGACCAACTCTTTTGCGAAGCCGCCTGCTAATCCGTTGGCGATTAGTGCTGCGCCCTGTGCAGCCTCTTTCGACTTGGCTTCGAAGCCCCTAATCCTCTCGACCGGGGCTACGCGTTTTAGTCTCTTAGATAACTCGTGGTATATTGGCTCAACTCTACTTAGCCTCCCTGAGATGAGTATCGCGTCTATCTTACTGAGAACAGGGATCAGGGACCAGACCGTCTTCTCTATGCCCTCGATGAAGGCATCCCACGCGATCTTCACAGACCTGCTGCTCTGGGCCAGTCTGTAGAAGTCTTCGGGCTCTACGTCTAAACCGGCTATGCTCTTAACACCACCTTTGAAGAGCATATCCTTTCTAAGAGTACCCAAGAGATATGCTACCTCTCCGTCAAGCCCGCCTGCTGTTAGAAATCCCGGACCTGCCCTCGTCCCACCCACCCCATCAATAATCGCCCCCCGGTCAACCGCCATCACGGCATTGTAGCCGTAGCCAACCTCCACAACCAGTATAGATACGTCTCCAAACGGCACGCCATGCCTTATAGAATAGTCGTATATTGCGAGGGACGCTACGCATAATTTGTCAGCGGTTCCAAGGTCTATGGAGTTGACCTTTCTGTGCGGCGGGACTGTGGGGAGATGTATCACGCCCGGTATGAAGTAGATGTTGAAGGCATGTTTTTTCAGTTCTTGGACGACCCTGCTCAGCCCGACTAGAACCGGTATGTCTCTGTCGTCTGGTCTTACAAGCGTCATGAGGAAGAGGTCCTCGCCACTTATCTCTGAGATGTGTTTAAGAGGGATTCCGTAGCCTGATGGGCCAACTACCAAGTCTAGAGGCTCCAAGCCTTGGAGCAGCTCTACGAGGATCTTCGGATTTGAAGCCACCTCTTCAGACGATATAGAGACATCTACGATCACATGCTCATCTTCCAGTCCAAAGACGTCAAAACTCCTAGTACCAGGATCTATCCCGACTACTCGAAGGGGCATTCCCACAGAGAATAGAGGAAGAGAATTTTAACGTATTGATAGAGCCCATCTGCCGTGATGTGTGGAATATTTTTATACCAAAAGCGTTATAATTGCCGGCGAGGAGATTTGGCTGCTTTATTCTGTGGCGACAAGCTCTGCCGTATGACGGGTCTTCAGAGGGTGTGGCTAGTCGCTGTCTCCGGAGTGATTGTTGCGGCTGTTGTGGTGGGCGTCTTTCTCATGTTCTCAACCCAGAGTGGTGAGGGTGTTGAGGTGCATGGGGCTTTCTTTAGGAGGGGGGTGACAGGTGGAGGGGTGTTCTTCATAGCTCATAATCACGGATTAGTCGAGGCATGCATTGTAGGCGCAGAGGTTCTCGAGCCTGCGGGTATTAGGGCGGAGCTGCACCGCACAATCATCGAGAACGGCGTGGCAAGGATGCAGACTGTTGAGAAGATATGCATCCCGCCGCGAGGCGAGGTGCGTGCCTTGGGCGTCGAGGGAGATGGGCATCACATCATGCTGATAGGGGAGGTCCCTAAGGGGATCCAGGCTATCAAAATTAGGCTAATACTTGGCGGAGGAGCGACAGTAGATTTCGAGGCGAAGGAGCAGCACCTAGAGACCATGACTGAGGACCATCACGCGGAGCATGATTAGGGGTTCCACCGGAGGGGATTTATAGGCTAGGTGGGTGGTTAAAATCATTTTATGTAGGCTAAACCTCAAAAAATGTATGCAAGGGGAGGAGTTGGACGCCCTCTTAGCCGAGCTTAGACAGCGGCCACCTGAGCAGGTTGTGAAGCTCTGCCACGTCGTCCACCTCCCGCCTAAAGAGGGGAAGGGTGACAGGTTCCTGGTGAACGTCCTAAACGGCTCATATGTCTTAGACCTAGCCTCTGGGGTTGTCACGGATGCTGTGACTCACAAGCCATCACAGCCTAGGCTGGCTCATCTACTCGTAAAGTATCTGGCCAAGTATATGGGGGCCAAGCCGGGGGAGTGGGTCCCCCTGGAGAAGTTCCCAAGCGGCCAGTCATACGCCGGGAACATGATGAGACGGGTCTATAGACCGCTCATCGAACACTTCGGCTACGACCCTGTGGGATTCGATACGGCCTGTAGGGCTATTGACGGTGAAAAGGAGAAGTTCGGCGGCCTAAGCTATTCCTTCAACCTGTTCCCAATGATGAGGCTCCTACTCCAGCTCTGGGTTGGTGATGAGAGAATCTACAGGTCACCCACCGCAAACATTATGTTCAGCTCCTCATACCTAGGGATCTTCACCGCAGAGGAGGCGGTCGACTCGGCTG
The DNA here is from genome assembly GCA_937921685.1 of uncultured archaeon. GTDB lineage: Archaea > Thermoproteota > Nitrososphaeria_A > Caldarchaeales > Calditenuaceae > HRBIN02. Next base: position 5,749 of record CAKZUF010000022.1, on the reverse strand, counting down.
AGTATCTCGTCTCCGAGCTGGTCAAGGCGAAGAAGAAGGGCTCCAAAACATAAGCTATTCCACTCCTCTTCCAGGCCAAGTATCCTCCGAGACACCCTCCACCATGTTCACATATCTAGCCAGTGCGAAGAAGAGTGTTGACAGCCTGTTGAGATAGCTTAGGATATTAGGATTAATACCCTCCCTACTGTTTAAAGCTACGGCTCTACGCTCAACCCTCCTCGAGACGGCCCTAGCCACGTGAAGCATGCTGGCAGGCAGGGATCCGCCCGGATAGATGAAATGCCTCAGCCGTGGAAGCCTAGACTCAATCCTCTCCACATGCTCATCGAGGACAGAGACATCACGCTCCCCTATCAACTCCAGCCCTAGCTTCCCAGGATCCCTGCTCGCCAGCTCCGCCGCCACTCTAAACAGAGCCGTCTGAACATCTTGCAGGATCCTGTTGATCTCGGGATACTTCTCGCCCAGAACCGCCCTGCAGAGACCTATAATCGACGAGAGCTCGTCAACCTCGCCGTAACACTCAACCCTCAAATCACTCTTCAAAGCCCTCCCACCTCCGAAAAGGTCTGTCTCGCCGCTGTCGCCGCGACCGTACTTCTTGCCCAGACACACCACCCCCCGGCTCCGAGGATAAAGCGGGCCGCGCTCAGTATAAGAGCCTTAAATCTGAGTTGGGGCAGGATCTACAACACAGACTCGAAGATGGTAAATAGTCTGAAATTTATAATGGTGATATAAGCGTTAATGCATAAGGAGGAGCAAGAATGGGTGTTGTCTCAGCGAGTGTAGAAGTTGGAGTAGACGCTGACACAGCATTCAGATTCATAGCAAATCCAAAAAATATAGAACTTGTATACCCTGAGACTCTTAGGTTCAGAGTGCTTGAGGCACCAGCGCAGATATCTAATGGTTCTAAGATAAGGGTGGAGGCAAGGCTTCTAGGCCAGAGGTTTGAATGGTGCTCTATAGTCAGGGATTATGAGGAGGGTAGGGGGTTCACGGATGAGGCCATTGGCTCTCCATTCCTTGTCTGGAGGCATAGACACACTGTCAGGGGCTTTAGAGGTGGAAATGATGATGGCAGTAGATGTGTTGTAGAGGATAGGATAGAGTTCAGGACCATTCTCGGGCCTATAGGTGATTGGCTCGCCGGAAGGGTGATAGAACGCATATTAGATTATAGAAACCAGATGATCAGAAAACTGCTGGAGGCTGACAGCAGCCGTGTGGCCGTGTATGTTGATCCTACAATTATAGGCCTAGGTAGGGGCGCATTATTATGCGCAGTAATGACCATTTTAGGTCTATTGATTCCAGTATATGCTGCATGTGCTAATCTTGACCAGCTACTACTGTTCATAGTGGGTGGAATATCATGGCTCCTACTATGGTTCTTCACACACGACCTATTCCACCTCATAGTTGGTGTGCTTGTGGGTGTTAGATTCTCCAACTTCTACATCGGCATATCAAACTTGGTTAGAGCGTTGAAGATAAGTCCACAGTACAGGATACTATTCATTGCTCTAGGGCTCAGGATAGATAGGGAGGGAAGTAAGGCATCAGGGGCTGGCTACGCTGTAATGTATTTTGCAGGCCCGTTGGCAAGCATGTTATTCCCGTTTTACGTGCCACTCCAGATATTGTTTCTTAGCGGCTTCAATATTGTAGTTCTGTTCTTCCTCACAATATCGGTCGTAAACCTAGCTATTAGCAGCGTTCTGAGCCTACAGCATGGCTGTATAAGGAAAGGGGTGAGAGCATTAACGCGGCCTTGATTGGATTTGTGTCGGGGTGCTTGGCGACTGGGATTATCAGTATAATACAGTATCCCTTCTGGAGGAGGTGGGGTATGTTGGGTGTGCTGGAGTGGCATGAAAACCAGTGCCTCATGTCAAGGCTACTAGGGAAGGGCCCTGAGACGCTAACAAGGGAGGGATTTATACTTCACTTTCTTAATGGTGGAGTTGCGGCGCTCTTCTATGCAGTCATAGTCGATTATTTATCCTTAAGAATGAATACTGCCTTGCTAGGAGTATTATTTGGTCTCCTGCTATGGGTCTTAACACTTGCGCCTATACACAAGCCAATAACTGGAGTATCTCTAACAAAACACCCTCTCGGCCTTAAGCCCGTACTTCTTAGCCTAGCCGTCCATGCGGTCTATGGTGTTGTAGTGGCCTATATGGTGAATATGTGGCTTGGTTAGGGTCAATCTTATTGATCCGTTATACCTGACTGATCAGCATCTCTTAGCTGAGCACAATGAGTTACTTATGCTCACGGCATATCTGAGGAGGTATCCGCTCCAGATTCGTGACTTGTCGAAGATCCCTGAGAGGTTCACTCTTGGCAGAGGTCATATGACATTCTTTAAAGACAAGGTGCTCTATCTGAAGAGGCGGCATGATGCTTTAAGGGATGAGATGGCTAGAAGAGGGTATACCAGTAGGAAAATACTCAGCATAGATGGTTTCCCAAGAATAATGTTAAATGATTGGAGGCCGGAGCCAGAGGATGTAAGGCTAGTCAAGGCTAGGATAGTGGAAAGGATCAGGGCTAAGCCATGGATTTACACCTATTATAGACGTAAACTTGGCTTAGAAGAGCTAGTTTGTCTCATCGAGTCTGCCACTTGGCGCTAGCCAGACCCATTTTATCAGCTCAACTTCGTTAAGGGTGTTACCTGTAAACATGGCAGAGCCTATAGGCTGACATGGCTGGTCTTTGTGTAGAGGTATGTGGCTCCGAACCCTTAAATAAGAGGTTTTGACTCGCCACTTCGTGAGAAGGAGTGGAGCTGCAGTTTAAAGAGAGTTACGAGGTAGGATACACATACTTTAAGAGGGTCTTAGAGTGTTTAAGGGCGCATCACGAGTTTTTCAGGAGCGCCATCCCCCTAGTCGCCAGCGAGAATGTCCCCAGCCCGGCTGTGAGGGAAGCTCTTGCCAGCGATTTTGGTAACCGGTACGCTGAGGGGTATCCGGGTGAGAGGCTCTACGCAGGCTGTAGGTGGATTGACGAAGTGGAGCTTATGGGAGTTGAGCTTGCGAAGAAGGTGTTCAATGCTCCTTTCGCAGACCTGAGACCGATATCTGGTGTGGTAGCCAATCTGGCGGCCTACACTGCCCTCGCAGAGCCTGGAGACGTCATGGTCGCCCTCGCCGTACCGCATGGAGGCCACATAAGCCATGGTAAACGGTCGTGGAATGGAACCGCGGGGAGGGTGCGAGGACTTGAGGTAGTTAGATACGAGTTCGACTACGAGAGATTTAACATTGATGTGGATGGGACTAGGAGGCGGCTTGAGAAGGAGGGCGGGGTGAGGCCCAAAATCTTCATGCTCGGTGCAAGCGTATTCCTCTTCCCGCACCCTGTTAAGGAGATTGCTGGGCTCGCTTCGGAGTATGGGGCGGCCGTAGTCTATGATGCGGCCCACGTGGCTGGGCTGATAGCGGGTGGAGTCTTTCAGAAGCCGCTGGCTGAAGGTGCTGATGTGATGACTATGAGCACGCACAAGACGCTGGCTGGGCCCCAGCATGGAATGGTTGTCAGCACCGAAAAGTATGCCGAGCAGCTCAAGAATGTAATGTTCCCGCCACTACACAGCAACCACCACCTCCACGCAGTAGCCGGAGTCACGATAGCCCTCGCAGAGGCGCTGGCCTTCTACAACCAATATGCTCGCGACATTGTAATGAACGCCAAGGCTATCGCAGAGGCACTGCACGAGGAGGGTCTCTCCCCACTATACGAGGAGCTAGGATACACCGAGTCGCACATAGTCTTGATAGATGTGAGCAAGTTCATGGGTGGGAGGGATGCGGAGGTAAAGCTTGAGGAGGCGGGGATCGTGCTGAACAGAAACCTCATACCAAAGGACTATGAGTTGAAGACGGACTATAGGAATCCGAGCGGTATCAGGATAGGCGTGCAAGAGGTTACGAGGTTGGGGATGGGGCCGAGCGAGATGAAGGAGATTGCCCGATTCATCGCTAGGGTAGTCGTCCGGGGAGAGGATCCAAAGAGGATTAGGCAGGAGGTCGCCGAGTTCAGGAAAGACTACAACAAGGTCCACTACGCCTTCAGCAACCTGACAGAGGCTTACCAGTACATCGAGATAAGATAGGGGGTCTCCTACCTCTTCGACGCAAGAACTTCTAGCCAGGGATTGTCTTGGAGGTAGGATGGGAGCTTGTCTTCTGATCGGTTCCGGCTGCTTGCAACGTGTGCGGATACGGTTTGATACTGTATTGCGGCTGGTGCGACGTGTAGCGGGGGCCTATGGAGTGGTCTCTCTTGGGTCCCAGCCCTTCTCTCCAACGCCTCGACCCTAGCCATCAGCAATTCTAGCTCCTCAAGCCTGGCAATCTCCCTCTCGAGCCTCTCAATCCGTCTAAGCAGCTCCTCGAGCATCCCATTGTCTAAGCCGCTCTTCTCCTCAACTGTCTTAACATCACTCTGTTCAGGATAAGTGGGGGATGGTACACTGGGCTCGGCTCTGGGGCGTGGCTGGAGTATCTCCTTAACTATCTCCTCGTCGTAGACGACTAAGCCGATGCCATAGGTCCAGAAGTGGCTCTCATCTATTCGTTTGGCGAGGTTGACGGGTAGGGCGACATAGGCGTTTCCAAACTTGTTGGCGTACTCGGTCGCACCCATTACCGCCCAGAGTATCTCGTCTAGTCCCCCGCCGATCGGTACGACCCAGACCGCGCCTTTGGAGTTGTCCCTGCTCAGCCAGACAATCCCATCTCCCACCGAGACTGAATACCCCTCACCACAGAAGTGGCCCACTATTCTTTCTAGCGGCCCAAGATACCGCATCCCGCCGGGCTACCCTTTCCGGGGCCCAAGTCGCGGGGTGTTGTCTAAAAACATTTACCCACACCTCGCCGAAAGATATTCCTAATAGGTGTTGTCGAGGTGTAGCCTATTTAAGCAGTGCCTACACAGTCACGATGGCTGGGTGTAGACCCCTCTTGTCTATGCTACGCTCAGAGAGGGTGCTGGCCAAGTATCCATTCATAGCCGCAGCCAGGGATTACTTGGCGAGGAGGGGAATCTCCCTCGACGAGCTGGGCTCGGAGAGGTTTGGGCGCGACGTGGAGAGGGCTCTTAGCCGGATAGCTGAGGCGCTGGAAAAGGGGGAGGAGGCAGTGATTGGGCTTCATCGAGACGAGGAGGTTGACGTTCTCAGCTTCGCCATAGCACTACTACTCGTAGCCTCCGTAGGTGATAACTGGCTTGCCCGGCGATGGGCCCTAGCCGAGTCACTCAGATGCGGCAAGTTTCTGGAGGAGGAGGATCCCGAGGTTGTGGCAGAGCTCCTTAAATCAGAGCTAGGCATCAGGGTTGAGCCATCACAGCCCGCTGAGTCTGAGCTGGGAGCATACAGGGTTTGGGTCCCACACTATCTGGTACTGACCTCCCGGATAGACGCTCTCGAGTGGAAGCTTGTGAATAGGGTTGTGAGGAAGGGCTGGGTCTATGTAACACCGAAGGAGCTGGCGAGGATCGCCGTCGAGGCGATCCAGAAGCGAATCATGAGCCGCTACGAGGATGCGCGCGGAACCCCTCTTCCCGACTCCCTCTCAGCCGTTGCAAAAAAGGTTAGGGAGATGCTTGCGGTGAAGAGGAGCTATGAGGTTGAAGTGGGGCAAGTAAGTGAAGAATACTGGCCGCCATGCATGGCCAAGATTAAAAGGGAGCTCCTCGCGGGGGTTAGTGTAGGCCACTTCGC
>CAKZUF010000021.1 GCA_937921685.1 uncultured archaeon | reverse complement strand
CACGATGCATGGGTCATGTCTCCCGGACACGACTATCTCCTCCATCTCCCTCTTCTTAATGTTGAGTGTGTGTTGGGGCTTAGATATAGAGGCTGCCGGCTTAAACGCCACCCTGACTACTATCTCCCTGCCCGTTGAGAGACCGCCGACTATTCCACCTGCATTGTTCGTCAGGGGTCTGACCTCCCCGTCTGTTATCCCGAGTGGGTCGTTGTGCTCTGACCCCCTCATGTCAGCCGCCCTGAATCCTGCTCCGAACTCTACGCCCTTCACTGCGGGGATGCTGAACAGTGCCTTTGAGATGTCAGCGTCCAGCGAGTCGAAGACGGGTTCGCCGAGGCACGGCGGGACGTTTAGGGCTATGCATTCTACGACTCCGCCTACAGAGTCTCCAGAGGACTTGGCCTCGAGGATTGCTAGTTTCATAGCCTCTGCAGCCTCTTCATCAGGGCATCTCACCTCGTTAAACAACCTCTTCTCCCTGATAGACTCTATGGGGAGGGGCTTAGCCTCGATTCCTGCTATCCGCTTGGTGTAGGCGAGTACTTCAATCCCTAGCGCCTGCCTCAGCAGCTTCAGGGCTATGGCCCCGGCCATCACAAAGCCAGCCGTTATCCTTCCCGAGAATCTACCGCCGCCGCGGTGGTCGTTGAAGCCGCCATACTTCAGCCTCGCGAAATAGTCTGCGTGGCCTGGCCTCGGCGTCTCTAACACCCTGTCGTAGTCTCTGGACACTACGTCCTTGTTCCAAACGAGCATCGCGATTGGGGCGCCGGTGGTGTAGCCGTTGAAGACTCCGCTCAAAATCTCCACCCTGTCCTCCTCCCTCCTCTGCGTGGTGACGATCGATTGCCCGGGCCTCCTTAAGTCTAGTAGGGTCTGTATGTCCTGCTCGGAGAGCTTGAGGCCCGCTGGGCAGCCGTCCACAACCGCTCCGACGCATCGGCCGTGACTCTCGCCGAAGCTCACTACCACGAACCTCTTACCAAGAATGTTTCCGCTCAAGACCTTTCAACCTCACATCCCAGTAGCTCGAGATCGTCTAGGAAGTTTGGGTAGGAGACGGATGCCGACTCTGGGTCTGAGACCTCGATAAGCCCTCCGCTGGCAAGCGAGAGCAGGGTGAACGCCATGAAGAGTCTATGGTCTCCCTTAGGGTCTAGTCGCGCCCTCCTCGGCTTCCCGGCCCCTATAATTAACCCATCTGGAGCCTCTCTCACATGGATTGACGCCTTGGAGAGCTCGGTGGCTATTGTGTGGATTCTGTCGCTCTCCTTGAACCTGGCATGCGCCACCCCCCCGATTCTCGTCTCACCCTCTGCGACGGCTGCCAGTACCGCGACTATAGGTAGGAGGTCTGGCGCATCCCTCAAGTCGACATCAATCCCAGCTAGAGGAGCCTCGCCCACCTCGACGACCCCTTCACCCTCCCTTACATCCGCACCCATCTCCCGCAGCACACTGACCAGCCTGTAGTCAGCCTGTGGAAGCTTAGGGTCGAGGCCAGCCACCCTGACCCATCCACCCGCTATCAGAGGAGCGGCCATTATGAAGCCTGCCAAGCCATAGTCGCCCGGGACCGTGAATGCTGCCGGCCTATAGCCGCTGGGCTCGGTCTTGAAGCGGCTGTAGCCCTCCCTCTCAACCTCTGCGCCGAAGAGCCTGAGGACCGCAGTTGTAGCGTCGATGTAGGGTCTTGAGACAAGTTCTCCCTCGATACTGATTGTTAGACTCTTCTCGGCGGCTGGGCCTACTATGAGGAGTCCGGAGACGAACTGGCTGCTAATATCGCCCCTAATGCTACATTCCCCGCCCATCCCTCCGCCCTCGACTATTACCGGCGCCGTACCGTCAAGCTTCGTCGACCACGCCCTTACTCCCAGCTGGCTGAGAGCATCTAGGAGGGGCTGCATAGGCCTTTTCCGAAGGCTCTCGTCACCCGTCAGGACCGTGTATCCCCTCTCAGTGAGACCTGCGATGCACGTCATGATTCTTAGCGTGGTGCCGGAGTTCATCGCGTCGATGATGTCTTCCGGCGTTTTGGGCCGCTCCACCCCCTCGACCTCGACCTCATCCTTTTTGGGCTGGAGTGTTGCACCGAAGAGTCTAGCGGCGTTGATTGTCGCCTCTGTGTCGCGGGAGTATAGGGGATTGTGTATGCGTGATTTTCCGGGTGCTAGGAGCGCTGCCGCGATGGCCCTGTGCGTGTAGCTTTTGCTTGGCGGCGCCCTGACCTCTCCGGATACCCTCTCAGCCCTAACCTTCACGATCATCCCGGCCCACCGCGCCGCGCCAGCCAAGCCCTCACAGCCCCCTCCATCAAGAGCCTGTCAGGCTCGACTCCGTGGAAAATCTTGAACGCTCTAGCTCCCTGCTCAACAAGCATCTTCACGCCATCGATATAGTGTGCGCCAGCTGAGATGGCGGCCCTCTGGAGAGGCGTCTGCCCGGGCGAGTAAACCATGTCGAGGACTATGTGGCGCTTGGTTAGGTCTTCGGGGCCTATCACGCTTTCATGGTAGGTGAGGCCGAGAGGGGTCGCGTTTATGATTACCTCTACGCTATGAGCCTCGCGGCCAGCCTCCTCCAGCCCTATTACCCGGACATTAAGCCCTAGTCTATCCCTAAATCGCTTAGCCAGCGCCTCGGCCCTCTCCCTACTCCTGTTAGCAATAACCACCCTCTCAACACCCATTCTCCACAGGGCATAGAGGGCGGCCGCCGCTCCGCCCCCCGCACCCAAGATCATGGCCGCAGCGAGGCCCTCCTTAACTAGGGGTGACAAGCACCCCTCAACGCCTCTGACGTCGGTGTTGTATCCCGCCCAGCCGTCCTCCAGCCTCTGGAGTGTGTTTACAGCCCCTATCGCCTCGGCCTCCTCCGAGAGCTTAACAGCCTCCCGCGCCGCCGCCTCTTTGTGTGGGATGGTTATGTTGAGGCCCTTGAAGCCGAGTTTGTGGAGTGTTTTCAGGGTTTCGTGCAGCCTTTCTGGGCGGGCTTCTATCGCGATGTAGCGGTTTGGTAGGTTGAGTGCGCGGAGGGCCGCATTGTGCATTATTGGCGAGGCTGAGTGGGATATTGGGTAGCCTATAACTGCCAGGAGGGCCATGACTTTAGGAACACCTCCAACGCCTCTAAGGTCTCGGGGAAGCTTGGCTGGCCCGGAGCCACAGGCTGGCCTGGTAGAGATGCGTAGGTGAAAGGCGCCCCCAATAGGACGCTAATCACCCTTGTGAGGCACCACCTCTCACCCATACTGAACGAGATAACCCTATCCCTGAAGGAGGCCTCAGAGTAGAGCGCGAGGACGTCCATAGCCTCCGACGCTCTCCTCGGATTATTAATCACCTTGACTATATCTGCGGCCTCCAACCCCTCAGCGACAACCCTCCGCAGCTCGAGACCTGAGGGAGGCTCGTCAAAATAGTGCTTGGAGGAGATTACCTTTATCCCCACACTCCGCAGCCCCTCTACAAGCCTGGAATTGGCGTCTATGGCCTTAAGCTCCAAATCAACATATTCCGCATCCGTGGACACTCTAGCGAGGAGCTCAAGCCTCTTCTGCTCGTCTCCGGCGTAGAAGCCGCCCTCCCAGCTGGGCCGGAGGGTCACGATCCTCCGTAAGCCCATGTCGTGGGCCAGTCTTGCCGCCTCCACCATCTCTTGCTCCTGTAGACCGTCTAGGCGCAGTTCTACTAGCTTGGCCCCAAGCTCCAAGGCCCTCTCACATAGCTGTCTGAGCTCACCTATACTCCGGGGTAGTATCGAGACGCAGACCTTTTCAGCGAGGCTAGACCTCATCTATGAACTCGTCTACCTCCATCCCCATGTGCCGTGCAGCCCTGCTTGAGAGCCAGACTAATACCTCCTCCCCACGAGCGAGTGAGGTGACATCGACTATCTCACCCTTAGCCGTTAGAAGCCTTATCGTCTCAGCCTTCTGAAGCGTTACTGAGCCGTAGACTCCGTCAACCTCGGCGTTAACCTGCACCATCGGCCTCCTCTCAATCTTCACCCTACCCACAGTGACTATCCTTGCCGATCCATCCCTAGAAACCATTAGGACCCGCATGCCCGACTTGAGCTCGGAGAGATAGAGCGTCTTACCTGTCGGTCCAAGAGTGTAGAGGTGTACCGCGCCTGCGTTGACCCTGAAGGGCCTTGGAGGTGTGAACTTCGAGCCGACTGACTCGTTGTGGACTAGGAAGAGCATCCTAGCCATGCTGCCAACAAGCATCCCCTCACCATACCTGAGCATCGACGTCGTGTCAACACATGCCCTCTCACCCATACCAACATCGAATACGTCGGATACCCTGGCAGCCCTCAGCTCAACCTTACGCACCTGCCTCACAATGTCGAGGAGAAGACCGATCTCACTCGGACTGGATGGCCGGTAGACAACGCCGTCGACACCCCTCTCAAGCACGCCTAGCATGGCTTCAGCCTCCCCGATACTCCCAACCCTCACGAAAACCCGCGTCCCAGAACCTTGAAGACTGGCCAATATGTTCTCCAACGGAATAATCTTGATGTCTGCAGTCTCCACGAGTATTGACCCAACACCCGTCCGAGCCAGCCGGACTATCTCGTCAATATCGCTGGGCTTGGAGACCTTTACTGGAACTAGCTCCCTGCCGAGAGAGTATATCTTTGCACTGACCCTCAGGTTTGCCGGTGTCTCGCCCCCTGTATATAGTAGGGTGGGGGCGCCGGCCGCTAAAGCCTCCTCGGCCTCCTCCTCGTTAGAGACTTCTATGACTATCTCCTTCGACCCGCTTGAGCTCAAGCCCTAACCTCACGTTCAAGCAGGCTCTGAGCATCCTCTACGCTCCTATCCTCGATGACTATTGCGCGTAGAGCCCTGACGATCGCCGCCGGCCTCTCATGCATGAAGACGTTTCTACCTATCGTCACGCCCATCGCTCCTGCATCCATAGCATCGCGAGCCATCCTCAAGACAGCCAAGTCGTCATCCATCTTAGGCCCACCTGCCATGACGACCGGGGCGGGGCAGGCCTCCACAACCCGTCTGAAAGACTCTACACTCCCACTATAGGGGACCTTAACTATGTCAGCCCCCAGCTCAGCGCCAACCCTTGCGACGTGCATCAATACATTCGCGTCATTTGGATCCTTAATCCCCTCACCCCTCGGATACATCATGGCGATCAGCGGGACACCCCAGGACTCGCACTCGTCAGCCACCTCTCCGAGCTTTCTTAGCATCTCTGGCTCAGCCTTGCTGCCGATGTTTATGTGGACGGAGAGGCCGTCTGCGCCGAGTAGGAGTGCGGTCTCAACGCCTCCGACGCGAACCTTCCAGTTGGGGTCTGGGCCCAGCGAGGTGCTTCCTGAGACATGTATTATGAATCCTATCCTTGGAGGCTCGGGCATATGCTTCACTATCCCCTTCTGGACCAGGAATGCTGTAGCACCGCCCTTCTCCACCTCGCGAATAGTCTTGTATATTGTGTCAAGCCCCTTCATCGGCCCGGCGGTTATCCCGTGGTCCATTGGAATGCAGAGCATCCTTCCCCTCTCTGTCAGCCTCGAAAGCCTAACCTTCTTCCCAGTCACCATCACTAATCCAGCCTCCTCAAAGCGTATAGCAGCTCAGCCGTCAATATGGCGCCGCCGGCGGCCCCTCTTATAAGGTTATGGCTCAACGTGACGAACATCACCGTACCCGGCTTTCTCCCCTTCCTGACCCTACCCACGGAGATAACCATCCCCGGCACCTCGCCTGCATCCGCGTCCAGCCGAGGCTGAGGCCTATCATCATCGATGAAAACATGTATTGGGCGCCTAGGCGCGGTCGGCAGCTCCAGCTTCTGAGGCAGCCCGATAAATCCTGCGAGCGAGTCTACAGCCTCTTCGATAGAGGCGTCCCTCCCGAGCTCAACCTGGACTGACTCTAAGTGGCCCACAATCGTCGGAACCCTCATACACGTCGCATCTATTGGAACATCCATGGGCTGAACCTCACCGTCAACCAGCCTGCCCAGTATCTTCCTAGGCTCTTCAGAGACCTTCGCCTCCTCCCCCTCAATATAGGGGACAATGTTTCCTATAATGGCCATCGATGGTACACCGTTGTAGCCCGCCCCAGAGACCGCCTGCATCGTCACGACATTAACGTATCTTAGGCCGAAGTCGTCGGCTAGGGGTTTGAGGGTGGTCGCGAATCCGACGGTCGTGCAGTTGGGGGTCGTGACTATGAAGCCGTTCCAGCCGCGCCTCCTCCTCTGAACGTCTATCAGGTCGAGATGCTCCGGGTTAACCTCCGGAATAATTAGGGGGACGTCGGGCAGGTATCTGTGGGCCGAGGAGTCGCTTACTAACGGGAAGCCGGCAGCTGCGAACTTGGGCTCAACCTCCCTGGCAGACTTGGTTGGAAGACAGCTGAAGACTAGGTCAGCATCTATCCTAGAGGGGTCGGAGGGTAGGACCTCCATATCGGCATACTTCTCCGGCACATGACCCTTGCCTCTGTAAGCCTCTCTAAGCGTCTTGCCCACCGTCGAATTCCCTGTCACAGCCCTAATCTCGAACCACGGATGCCTGCTCAGCATCTGCACATATATCTGACCAACCATCCCAGTCGCTCCAAGTATAGCTACACCTAACTTAGACATGATACATCCACCACACATCCGCAGAGCAGGGGGAGGGGGGAGAAGAGGACCTACTAGGCGATAGGTCCAAAGAAATAGGCATAGGCCGTAGTACCCATTTGAGGTGTTGAGTTGCTACGACCTATGCCCCTCCCCCTACTCATGCGGGCTGTAGAGGAGGCATGCTCAATTTAAACGTTAGTGTATATGTTTTATATATATACATTAAAATATAAATTGGGGTTTCTGAGCCGCTCGGTCTTGCGCGGCCCAGAACCCGCCATCTGAGGAGGAGGCTGGCTGGACGGCTTTGTCTATTTTTCTTCCGATACTATACTGTGTTTTTCCTACCTTTCAGACGGGTGGTCCTAGGCCGCGTGACCTTGCGTGGCTCTTGGTGCGCACTCCCTCGGGTCTCAAAGACAAGCCTAGCAATTAGATACTTCTGATCCAATATCAGGTGTATGGTGCGGTTACCAGCCATACGCAAACGTGATAGACTGAATATTGGCCGGCCGATAAATCTTTAGACACCTCGGTGAAAGTGAGTATTATATTGAATGAGTGATTATAGGCCTTAATGTCTTATATGCTCCGTTGTGTTTGTTGATTCTGTATGGCCGGTGGGGATAGCGCTAGGTTGATGGAGAGGGTGAGGTTGGCTACTAATGATTATATGGAGACTGTTCAGGAGTGTTTGACGAGTATTGACGCGGGTATTGGGGAGGTGGCTAGGGTTAGTGGATTTAACCCTGAGCGTGCTGTGAAGTTAGGCAGGAGATATGGCCAACCATAATCAAGAAGATGTAGGAATATCTGGAAGAAAGCCTATATAAAATACTGCAGGGAAATGGTTAGGAAATGCCGGGATGCCTCGAAGAGGTGTAGGCGAGGCCCACGGTGCCGTCTCAATAATCAATGCAATCTCCACCGGGTTTGGCGGTGCGCTGGGCGTTGACTTCTATACGCGGGCATATGTCGAGGTGGATGAGGGTGGAGAGACGGTACTCGTGAACAGAGACGTCATCGGAGACGACTCGCTGGTCAAGGAGGTTGTCAGGGCGGTGTCGGAGCTTGTGGGGGCTAAGGGTCTGGGCTTTAGGGTCACAACCCAGTCAGACATACCTGTAGCGGTCGGTCTGAAGAGCTCAAGCTCCGCTGCAGTTGCTGTGGGCCTAGCAGTGTTGGACGCCCTAGGAGAGAGAGTGGATGCCGACGTATTCCTCGCAACAGTAGCGGAGGCCTCGCAGAGGTCGGGCGTCTCGATAACAGGGGCCATCGACGACGCAGCCGCATGCATGCTCGGCGGCGTAGTCCTCACAGACAACTACGGCAGAAAGATACTCAGGCACGAGCCTGTAGACCAAGACCTCGCTGTCGTAATTCTAATACCGGCGGAGAAGACATACACTAAGGGCTTCAGGAGGGAGGTCCTAACACCCATCAGGGACTTGGTCATGGAGGCGTTCAGGATAGCGGAGCGCCGCGAATACTGGAGGGCAATGACGATCAATGGCCTACTCCACGCAGCGGCCCTAAACCTGCCAACCCAGCCGATAATAGACGCGCTGTCAGCCGGAGCCCTAGGAGCGGGAGTCAGCGGCACAGGGCCCGCAATAGCAGCTATAACCATCCAAGAAAATGTCGAGTCCGTCTCGGCCGCGCTATCCAAGCACGGGGAAAACATAGTGGTTAAGAGGATCGTCAACCCTTCTTTGGACGGGTATGACAGACGCATCAGGCTTGGATAGCTCGGCGTTTAAACAGGTTATCGTCGTCAGGCGGGACTTAAAGCTGGGCCGCGGAAAGCTAGCCGCCCAAGTAGCCCACGCCTCACTGACAGCCTACCTCGAAGCAGCTAGGCTCAGACCCGAGTGGGCTTCAAGGTGGCTGGAGACTGGGCAGAGAAAAGTCGTAGTAGCTGCAAAGAACCTCGACGAACTCCTAACAATTAAGCAGAGGGTGGAGGAGGAAGGACTACCAGCCGCCCTCATAGAGGACGCAGGCCTAACACAGGTGGAGCCGGGAACCATTACAGCCCTCGCTGTAGGACCCGCACCAGAACCCCTCATCGATAAAACAACTCGACACTTAAAGCTGTTATAAAATGGCATGCACTATTAGTAAGATGTGAGAAAAACGTAGAATAATTTAGACAATTTAATGTTAAAGTCTAAGTGATTCAAACTGAAGTTTATTAATGAGAAAAATTATCTAAAACCTTGAGACGACCCATGGGTCAGCCGGAATCCGTACGTGAGGCGCTAAACTTTGAGGATAGAATAACGCTGGATAACTGGAAACATACACACGTTTCGATCGAGGATTATCACTCTTTTCATAGGGAGAGTCTCGAGAGGTTTGAGGATTTTTGGGCTGGTGTGGCTAGGGAGCTTGAGTGGTTCAAAGACTTTGAGAAGGTTGTCGAGAGGGGAGATTATCCGAACGTCTATAAATGGTTTGTCGGCGGCCGCCTCAACCTATCCTATCTCTGCCTAGACCGTCATGTAAAGTCTTGGAGGAAGAACAAGGCCGCCCTCATCTGGGAGGGTGAGCCCGTCAAGGATAGTGGAGAGCCACTCGAGACGAGGATCTTCACTTACTACGACCTTTGGAGGTATGTGAACCGCGTCGCCTACGTCATGAGGGAGAAACTTCACCTGAAGAGGGGTGATAGGGTCGCGTTCTATATGCCAATGATCCCTGAGCTGCCCATCCTGATGCTGGCAGCATCTCGTATAGGTGTAGTGTATACGCAGGTCTTCAGCGGTTTCAGTGCGGAGGCCTTGGCCTCAAGGATTAGCGACCTAGGGGCCAGATACGTCTTCACGACCGACGGATACTACAGGAGAGGGAAGATAGTCAGGACCAAGGAGATAGCTGATAAAGCGGTGGCGGAGTGCCCGACGGTGGAGAAGATCATCCTAGTTCGCCGAGTAGGAAATACAGAGACTCCAGTCGACCCGGAGAGGCATGTATATCTGGAAGACCTTCTGAGGGATGTAAAGCCTAACACCTATGTCCAGCCCGAGGAGATGGAGAGTACAGACATGCTCTATGTGCTATACACTTCAGGCACTACCGGTAAGCCTAAAGGGATAATTCACGACACCGGAGGATACGCAGTCCTCCTCCACGCAACTATGAAGTGGGTCTTCGACATAAGGGATGAGGACGTTTACTGGTGTACAGCCGACATAGGGTGGGTTACAGGCCACTCCTACATAGTCTACGGCCCCCTCCTATCAGGCGCCACGGTGGTGATGTATGAAGGCGCCCCAGACTATCCCGCACCCGACCGGTGGTGGAGCATTATAGAGAGATACGGCGTCACTATCTTCTACACTTCCCCCACTGCTGTAAGGGCGTTCATGAGACTGGGAACAGAGCACGTAACCAAACACGACCTCTCGACCCTTAGGCTGATACATAGCGTTGGCGAGCCAATTAACCCGGCTGCTTGGAGGTGGCTATTCGAGCTGATCGGGGGCGGAAGATGTCCAGTTGGGAGCACTTGGTGGATGACGGAGACGGGTGGAATACTCATCTCCCACGCCCCCGGCCTGAAACTTGTCCCGCTTAAGGCTGGGACCAACGGGCCACCACTCCCGGGAATTGAGGCAGAAGTCGTCGATGAAAACGGCAAACCTGTTCCAAACGGTGTGAAGGGATACTTGATAATCAAGAGGCCCTGGCCAGGGATGCCTGGCCCGCCGACAGGCATGTACGGCGACCCGGAGAGATACAACTCAGTATACTTCTCGAGGTTCGGCTACTTCTTCACAGGAGACTACGCCATCAGAGACAGTGACGGATACATCTGGGTTCTCGGAAGGTCTGACGAAGTGTTGAAAGTTGCTGGGCATAGGCTTGGGACCTACGAGCTAGAGTCAGCCCTAGTCTCTCACCCGTATGTCGCCGAGGCGGCGGTATGCGGCGTGCCAGACGAGGTGAAGGGAGAGGTACCCATCGCCTACGTCGTTCTCAAGGCTGATGCTCCGTCGTCTTCAAAGACGGTCCAAGAGGAATTGAGGAGATGGGTCAGGGAGCGTATCGGACCCATAGCAGAGCCGAAAAGCATCTTTATCGTCAGTAAACTACCGAAGACCCGGAGTGGGAAGATTATGAGGCGTATAATGAAGGCTCTAGCAACCGGCACACCTATAGGAGACATCACCACGCTTGAGGACGAGGCTGCGGTCGAGGAGGTGAAATCTGCCTACGAGGCGCTACTCAAGGAGATAGGGGGAAAGACCGGATAACTGTCTCTTCACAGGTCTGTCGGCGCAAATGTCAATATTTTCGGCCCCTCCTCAGTCACCAAGAAGTTGTTCTCCACCCTGACTCCCCCAACGCCAGGCACATATAGTCCAGGCTCCAGCGTAACCACCATCCCAGGCCTCAGAGCATCGGTGGACCCTGGTATGAAGAATGGCGGCTCCTGCCCGTCCAGCCCAATCCCATGCCCTGCATGGTGGGGGAAGTATTCACCATAGCCAGCCTCCTTGAACGTTTCGCGGACGGTGCTGTAGACCTGGGCCCCCGTCACGCCGGGTCTAAGCTTCTCCATCCCCCTCTCAAGAGCCCTCAGAACTATCGAGTGGAGCCTCTTCAACCCCTCGCTCGCCCTACCACCGACCACATACGTCCTACATGTATCGGACCAGTACTCTTTAGTCGTTACCCATAGGTCGAAGATGAAGGGCTCTCCCTCCTTAATGACCCTTGGAGTGGGTGGGCCCCCAATGTCTATTGTCCTCTCCCCGGAGACGAAGTCGCCTGCGAAGTATTGGAACGTCCCTACTAGCCGGCTGAGCTCCTTGTGTATCTCGCTGTATACTTCCACCTCTGTCCTCCCATGCGTAACTAGGGTTTTAGCCATGTTATACGCCTTGTCTGCGAGCTCGCAGCTCCTCTGGATTAGTTCCAGCTCGTCCTGGTGTTTAACCGTCCTCATGGCTAGGATGTCCTGTGACATGTCAGTCAACTCGACACTCCCCATCGCTCTCACGATGGCTTGGTAGAGTGAATACGGTAGATTCCACGAATCCGCTCCGATCCGCTTGGCACCTGCGAGATATTCTTTGATAAGCGCCTCGGCCTCCGCAGCGGCGAAGCCCGGATAAGCTATCATTCTCTCCTCGAGCTTATAGTTCTCAAAAGTCACTATATCTCCTCCAAAGCTGGCCGACGCTAGCTCCTTCTCAGTAGAGCCTGTGAGTAGGACTGGCTCGCGACCCACTCGTAGGAAAAGATAGGTTGGCAGTATGAGCCTAGAGGTCAAGAAGCCCGTGAAATAGTAGACCTCCTTCTTCCCCGAGATAACTGCTCCATCCAGCCCTCTATTTCTAATGAGATCCTCGAGCTGCTGTGTTCTGGCCTGAGGACCTTTAGCCCAGGGCATACCTTATCGACCAAGCTATTGCTTACACAGAATATATGCGTTCCCGTTGCAATCTCGTATATGCTTCCCGGAATGTAGTTGCTTACACTTGGTCTAGGGGGAAGGAATTATTGAGATCGACCATGCAGGATGAATCTCCGACCAGAAGCCGTGATCGGTGTCTAACACAAACGCCCCAGTGACGATGATCCTATTACCCGGTTTAAGGGATGAGAGCTTGTCTGCTAACGCAGGCTGGTGTGATGGCACAACTTCGACGTGCATGAGGCCATCTCTGAGAATGATGCTGCCGAGAGATAGCATGTATTCGTATTGTGGGTCGAGCCTTACATCTATGATGAAATCCTTGTCGTATGCAGGCCCATACGTAGGTGCCAGTCCCTCGACTATTCCGCTTACTGTAACGCATGTGTTCAAGACTCTCAATCTCTCAGGCCCCCAGACACCGTTTTCAACTGTCCCAGCACCGGCTATGTTTCCCTGTAGGCATGACGCTGATGAGTTGGTTTGAATCCATTGAGAGGCGGAAAGAGAGTCAGGGTATAGGGGATAGAAGATGTTGCGCATGTTGTAGGAAAAGGATGTGGTGTCGCTTACGAAGGAAGCTGGCACCAATAATAGGGCAAAAGCTAGTACGGCTACGGAAATCATCCTCGAGGCACCTCCACGCAGGATTAGAAAGGAGGAGACCATAAACAATATGATGCCGGCCGCGGCTGGGAGAGGTATCCAAAACGGGCTTGCTGAGAGGAATATACCGAATGTAGATAGCAATGTGGCGCCACCTAGTAAAAGAGACCCCCGCCTCCCTAAGCTGATCGACCTCACCAACACATATGCTGGGAAGATGAAGATGCTCTCAAAGAAGGTCATAGTGACGCTAATGGCGCCCTCTCCGTAGTAAGCTAAGCCAAGGAGCGTGGCTACGACGGCCCCAATAAGAACGGTCATGACTGAAGCTCCAGCTACACCCATCCGTTGCTTAAGCCTCGAAAGAATATAGACCTGCACCGTCCTGAGAAGAACAAAAGCAACTACAACTAGGGTGAACGCTGAACGTGTTAGAGCTATAAGAGACATGGCGGCCGTAGTGGATATTAGAACTATTACGGTTGCTGGCAGCGGATTGAGTAGGAGGCCGGTTGTTAATAATCCAAGGAAGCTGATGCCGTATCCGAAAAACAGGTAAGGAGTGTTTCCTATCGTGAGGGAGGTCACGAATGTCAGAACGCCTGCAAACAAATACCTAAGAGCTCTCCCCCAGTTCGGCGAGCCGCTATTGGTCAAAGATGGCTCACTTAAGTCAACCAGGCAAACGTAATAAACTTTTCTAATAAAGTATTAAAATCATAGCATGTCCATAATCTCTGCCTGAAGTGATATAAGCTGCATCAAGATACGCCTTTGGACATAAGCTTGGAAATAGAGGGGTTGCCCAGATAATAGTCTTACACCAGTTGTGTGGTGTTGTAGAATTTTACATGTTTGGCAACGCTTGAGCGGGTTCAGCGTGTTTAGAGATATCTGGCTTCAATTAACCCTTCCATTGGATAGATGTGTTCAGGTTGTTATCTCGTCTATTCTTTCCTCGCTGCTCATCTCCTTGATTTCTATGGCTATCCTCCTCCCCAGTGAGACTGGTTTTCTGAGGAAGAGCTTCGAGTACTGTCCTCCTATTGCCATGTGGGCGTTTGTCCCTCCTCCTATGCGTGGCGCGACGTCGTAGACGACTAGCTGGAGCTCGGGCGTGACCAGTGTCTGGAGGGTGAAGGGGCCTATTATTCCCGGGGGCTCCAGCTTCTTTGTCGCTGCCACGAACCTCTCGCCGATGCTGTACGCCTCCTCTAGAAGGCTTTCGCGGAGGGTGACGGGTATGTGTCCGACCTCAACCATGCTCATCCGTGGCCTTATCTCCAGCTGCTGCTGGGCGGGCAGGTGTAGTATCCCGTCGAGGTTGCTCTGGATTCTCCTATCGACGCTGAGGATCTCGAGCCTCTGCCTAGCCACGCTGTAGAAGTAGTTGATGTTGAAGTGGGCCCCTATTATGAGCTCCTCAGCCACGCTCCTTTTTAGCTGCTCCTCCGAGATTATCCCCCTCCTGAGGGCCTCGTCAATCTTGGCATAGAGGTCATCACGCCCCGAAGCGAATATGAAGGCCCTCTCCTGGGGCCTCCCCGCCTCCTGAACCTTGAGGAGGACAGGTCCCGAGACCTCGTCTATGCTCCAGACAGAGGGGTGTCTGATCCCGGCCTCATCCAGCAGTTTGTAGTAGTTCTTCTCGCCTGTACGCTCCTCCCATCTTAGCATGCGCTTGTTTCCGAAGACTGGGACTCTGAGCTCCTTCTCGATCTCGTCGTAGCCCACGTAAACCGCCATGCTCCTGTTGGGGACGATTATGGAGCCCTCCTCCAGCAGCTTCTCCTGAATTTGCGGTTCGATGACGTTTCTGTAGCTGTCTAGGACTACGCACTTGTCAATCGTTTCTCGGGCGGCCGCGTAGATCCGCTCCCTCCCCTTCCTACAGATGGCTATTGTGGGGAAGCCTTCGTCCTTCGCGCCGTCGAATACGTCGAGTGCAGAGTGGCTTGCGATGCACGCTATGCTCAGCTTCAAGCCTATGTCAGCACCTCCCTAAGCCTGCCCTGCTCCTCAGCCATCTTAACCTCTAGGGCCACCCTCCTCCCGACAGTCATCTCACGCCCCCAGTACAGGGCAAGGTAGGGGCTTCCCCCTAAGTATACATTTGTCCCAGCCACTATCCTTCCTGAAAACTCGAAGACTATTGGTCTTAGATCCTCGGTGACGACGGTTTCGAGGCAGAAAGGTCCTATCACGCCGGGAGGTATCAGCCTTTTAGTGGCCTCGACGAACTTTTCGCCCAGTTGGATAAAGTCCTCGAGAAGCCTCTCCCTGGGATAGACCTGCAGGTTTCCAGTCACTACGAACCCCTCCCTCAAGTCTCCTATGTTCCGCGGTGTTAGACGTCTAAGCCCATCAGCATTGGACTCGTACCTTATGTCGAAGCCAGTCAACTCTAGCCTATCCATCATCGGGCTCTGGAAGTAGTGGGCATACATTGTGGTGCCGACGACATATTCTTGGAGG
Organism: uncultured archaeon; assembly: GCA_937921685.1. GTDB lineage: Archaea > Thermoproteota > Nitrososphaeria_A > Caldarchaeales > Calditenuaceae > HRBIN02. Next base: position 45,902 of record CAKZUF010000021.1, on the reverse strand, counting down.
AAGACCTTGTCTGGGCCAGATACAAGGCCTTGGGCTACCACCCTCTCCAGCCAGCCCCTGATCTCCTCGGGGCTTCGCGTAACCAAGTAGCCGCGCCCACCCTTAGCTCCTGGAAGCTTCGCGATTACGAGACCATCAACCTCCTCGATACTATTGAAGACTCTTGGGACAGGTATCCCGGCCTCCTCCAATAGGCGGGTCTTCAACCGCCAATCAGCCTCCCACCTCACCAGCCCCCTGAGACCGAACACCGGTATCCTCGCCTCCTCAACCACCTTCGGCGTCAGATACTCAACCGAGCCACCCGTGAGGATCATGAAGTAGCCCTCATCAGCCAGCCTGTCGAGCAGTGATGGGCCGTCGTAGTTGAGCAGCCTAGCCCTGAGTGCCGGGAACCTCGAGTAGAGTTTCAGCCTGTCCTGCGGCCCGAAGATCGCCACCTCAACACCCTCCTCGCGGAGGCCGAGCGAGAGCTGGATGGCCGAGTGGCCCGCATAGATGGCAGCCCTAAGCATGTCCACCCCCAGAACGCACCCTAAACCCGCAATTAAAAATCATGACCCACGATGCTGCCAGCAGCCCCCAGGGTAGGTATATAACGTTGCAGTACCGTGTAAGAGGTCAGAATAGTGGGTCAAGAAAAAGTGAATAGAAGAGATGGTGATGGGCTATAGAGGTTAAGGTTCTAGGAGGGGCTAGGGAGGTTGGAAGATCAGCCATACTAGTGAAGACGGCGGGCGGAGCCAGGATATTGTTGGACTATGGTGTCAAAATAGACGACCGGGTAATCCTTCCCGGGCACGTCTCGCCAAGGGACCTAGACGCCGTACTGATATCACACGCCCACCTAGACCACGTGGGGGCAGCTCCACTTCTGCTAGTCAGCACCACGCCCAGAATATACGCGACCGAGTCTACGGTCAGACAGGCTGAGATCCTGCTGAAAGACATGTTGAAGCTCAGCGGCTATTATCTACCCTTCGCAGGCTCAGAGGTCTCGAAGTTCGTCAGGACCGTGCAGAGGGTGAGGTATGGCGAGAGGTTTAGGATTAAGGATGCTGAGATCGAGTTTGTCGACGCTGGACACATTCCTGGAAGTGCGCAGATAATAGTCAACGCCGATAAGACGCTCCTCTACACCGGCGACTTCACACCAGTGAAGACGAGGCTACTCGACGGCTGCGACGACCCAGGCACCGGGTTTGACGTGGTCATCACCGAGTCAACATACGCGCGTGAGGCCCATCTGCCCCGGAGGACGCTGGAGGATAAGGTCGTAGAGGTGGCGAGGGAGACTGTGAACCAGGGTGGTGTGGTCGTCGTTCCATCCTTTGCCGTGGCTAGGGCGCAGGAGGTGGCCTGCATACTCTACGCCCATGGCCTTAAGGAGCCCATATGGATCGATGGTATGGCCAGGCAGCTTCTCGAGCTCTACATCGAGGACGAGATGTATGTTGATGGGGTAGACCTGTTGGCGAGGGCGAGCCGAAAGGTAAGGATCGTGAAAGGTAAGAGGGATAGGGAGAGGCTGCTTGATGAGCCTGGGGTAGTGGTAAGCCCGGCGGGGATGCTGAAGGGCGGCCCCGCCGCCTACTACGCCGCCAAAGTTGCGGAAGACCCTGCATCCTCTATACTGCTTGTAAGCTTCCAAGCTCCTAACACGCCAGGTGCCAAGCTCTTGGCCGAGGGAAAGCTCGCTCTTAATAGCTCGGAGCTGAAGGCTGCCGCTAGGGTCGTACAGTATAAGCTCTCAGCACACGCAGGCCAAGCCGAGCTCAGAGACTATATCTCTAAGCGCGGAGACTCAGGTACAGCAATCACGATACACGGTGACCCAGAGGCCTGCGAGGCATTCGCAGCCTGGATAAATGAGAACACCGGCTATAGGGCGGTCAACCCTGCTGGGTCTGAACCCATCATCCTATAGGATGAATAACGCTTAACAGCAACCCTCATACCTGTTTTCACAGATTGTTGCCGGTAGCAGGCGATGTCGACAGGCTCCTCCTCCACGACAAGTATCTGCGAATACTTGCGGTAGAGATGCTCACCCTATTCCCCCTACTTGCTACAGCACTCTACATCTTCACTGGCAACCAATTACTTGCAGCGTCTCTCATACCCCCCGCGATAATCACCCTCCCGATATGGTTGAGGTGGGAGTCGCGTAGAAAAAGGCGGGTCATGGGGGTTTTCAGCGTGGAGAATGCCCGGGATGTAATTCTGCCTATTTCAAGCCATCATGGGCTCCATTACGCACCCTTGTTGGGGGCAAGGTTTACAATAGTTGACGCGGTTCGCGAGTCCACGAGGGTGAGGTATTTAGATTATAGTGAGAGGGTGAGGGGGGAGAGGGTGATACTGATACTTGACGACTTGGGGAGGGTCTTAGCTGCTTCCTCGATGAATAGGCCACCGAGACTCGACACTGTTACGAGACTTGGTTGAGTGGGGAGGGGCCCCATCCATCGCTGTTCAGCAACGCTTCTCAGGATGCACGACTTACCACCCTGATGTCTGAGAAGCATTGTCCACAGACATAGTGGCCCGCCGAGATGGGTTTAGCAACTGAGAACGGCGCCTCGCAGACAGGGCATCTCAGACCTGAGGCTGCCTTCTTAAACCTCTCACCACACTCCGGACAGCTCTCCGCGCCTATTGGTGCACTTGCACCACATTTAGGGCAGACCAGCATATCACCCCTGCTCACCACCTCTAAGCCAATTAGTGCTGTGCGCGAAGTTCTCGCGGTTAGTGCTTCTTTGGGCCTTGTTGTGGGCCGTGTAGGCGGCTGCGGAGGCGTGGATCGAGGTAGAGTCACCAGTAGGGACTCAAGCTCTCTCTCGCCGGTCGGTTTCTCAGCCCTTATCTGGAGGGCTGCTACCGCTGTTATCAGTGCAGAAGCTACGAGACACGCTGCCCCTCCAAAAAATAGTGGTGTAAGGTCGCCGTATCTTACCTCGCTTGGAAACCTGAACTGGCTCCACATCATAACTATGAGAGCCCCTAATGTGCCGACCCCTGCTAGGTTGATCGGTGATGCGTATAGTAGCCTTATCCTAAGCTTACCCGCGGCTCTAAGGTATAGAGAAGCCTCGAGGATAGAGTATACCGCCCAAGCTGCTAGCGCCACCCAGATGCCATCCCTGAACATCTCGAGAAACGAGAGGGTTAGCGCGAGATATGTGAGGACGCCGAGACACCATATCGCGGTGTAGAGTAGGCCCACTGGGCCAAGCCTGCTCCTCAGAGAACGCCAACCCCACCCACGAAGTACTATCGAGGCCGGATAGGTAACGAGCGCCGGAAAGAACAGAATGGTGGGGAAGAAGAAGACCAGCGCGTTAACGGCTGAGAGAAAGTATCCCAGGCTCAGGCTCCTCATTCCTTTCTTCCCCCTCTATTCGCGGAAATAAATCCTTGGTATGGGACTAACCGGGGTCTGAGAGTCTGGAGAGGAGGAGTTCGAAGAACTTCTCTCCGTCCACGCCCGTGCAGATTTTTGCATTGCCCTTCTCACCCTCCCTCGGCTTGACGGCTATAGTGGCTCCTCTCGAGGCGTCGTTGTTGGTGAGGACTTGCACCCTCATCTCGACCGTCTGGAAGATCTCGGGCCTCAAAGCCGCTGCGACTGCTAGTGCGTCATGTACCTCAACCTCTCCAAACCTCTCCAGCTGATACTTCATAATCCTCGAGGCAAGCTCCGCCTTCTTCCCCCTCAGCCCTCTTATCTCCTCATACCTCCTTCTGTCGATCTTGACTGATGGGTCGGTGGATATGTCTAGGCCGACGCATGTAATGGGGACGGATGAGTTGAAGACGATATTCGCAGCTTCTGGGTCGGTATAGATGTTGAACTCTGAGAAGGGGGTCACGTTTCCACGCCCATACGGTGTGAGGTGGTATGCACCGCCCATGACCACGAGCCGCTTGACCAGCCTCAGTGTGCGCGGGTAAAGGGTGAAGGCGAGAGCCACATTTGTCAAAGGTCCTGTGGTGATGATTGTTATATCGTTAGGATTCTTCGCGACCGTCTCTGCGATGAATTGGACGCCGCCGGGGATTGGTGGTTGGCGGGGCATCGGTATTCCAGCTTCACCTAGCCCGTCCGAGCCGTGGAAGTGTTCAGCCGTGGAGAGGGGCCGAGCCATGGGTGAGGAGGAGCCATAGTAGACTGGGACCTCGCCGCGTCCCACATATTCTAAAACCCGTCTCGCATTAATTCCCGTCTTCTCAACCACCGTATTCCCAGCCACCGTTGAGACACCTTGTATGGCGAGCTCGGGCGAGCTAATTGCCAGCAGTAGAGCCAAGGCGTCGTCTATACCGGGATCCATGTCGAGAATTACCTTCTCCAACCCCACCCTCTCTGACTGTTGTTTGCGGCTGATATCTCTTTGGAGTGGCTTGGGTTTTTATACGAGTATATTCAGGGGTGAATAAGAAATGGCTGGCGAAGACCTGCTAAATCTTAGGCCGGTTCTGGTGAGGCTTGAGGAGCTGCGGGAGCATGAGGAGTATAATCCGGAGCATTTGGAGGAGCTTCTAGCCGAGATTAAGAGTGACGGGGTATTAAAGAGACCCATAATCGTCGACGCAAGGACAAAGGTGATACTGGACGGCCATCACAGGTACAACTGTATGAAGAGGCTTGGCAAGACCCACATCCCTGTATACTTCGTGGACTATTGGAGGCCTGAGATCGAGGTGTTGCCCTGGGACAACAAGCCTCCAGTCACGAAGGAGATGGTTATTAACGCGGGATTAACCGGTAAGAAGCTTCCATCCAAGTCGTCACGACACATGGTTAGGCTGGGGGGCGAGGTCTATCACATAACATACATTGAGAGGGAGGCGCCGACACCACTGGAAGAGATCCCCTAAAGAATACTAGAACTTGGTTGCTTCTTTAAGCCTAGCGGCGAAGCTCCGAAGTTGTTCTAAACATTTTGAAGGGTTGTCGAGGTTCTCCTCTACTATCTTCACCAACGCGCTCCCAACTATGACACCCTCCGCGCCGCCTTTTACGAGGGCTTTGACGTGGTCTGGGGATGATACTCCGAACCCTACGGCTACGTAGGGTCTCTCCCTCCTAGCTCTTACCCGCTCTAGAATCCTCAAGGCCTCTGGGGATAGCTCCCTCCTCACTCCAGTTACTCCGAGGAGCGAGACTAGGTAGACGAAGCCCTGCGAGGCTCTGAGGATCAGGTCCAGCCTATCTTCCGACGTGGTCGGCGACGCTAGGAGTATGGTATCCACTCCGGCCCTCCGCGCCTCCTCCCTAAACTCTGTAGACTCTTCGACCGGGAGGTCTGGGACGACAACGCCGTCAACCCCGGAGGAGCCTGCCTCCTCGAAGAACTTCCTGAACCCCATCCGGTATATCGGGTTCAGGTATGAGAGGATTACTATTGGTGTTTTAAGGGATTTCTTGATGGTGGATGAGAGTCTTAGGACGTCCAGCAGCTTGGTTCCTGCGGCTAGTGCGCGCTGGGCCGAGGCTTGGATTGTGACTCCATCGGCTACAGGGTCGCTGAAGGGTACGCCGAGCTCCAAGACGTCGACACCACCCTCCACAAGCGCCTCAGCATATATCCTAGTCTGCTCGAGGCTTGGATCGCCCGCTGTCAGGTAGCCGATGAGGACAACGCGGCCTGAGGCCAGGCTGTCCTTGAAGACCTTTGAAATATTGCTCAAAACAATCCACCTAGGCTTCGGCTAACAATGTCTAGGTCCTTGTCTCCCCGGCCTGAGAGTGTCAGAACTATGATATCGTCACGACGCATAGTTGGCGCGACATCCATGATGTAGGCGATGGCGTGGGCGGGCTCAAGTGCCGGCATAATCCCCTCCAGCCGCGTAAGTGTTAGGAAGGCTTCAAGAGCCGCGCGGTCACCTACAGCCACATACTCCGCCCTGCCCATCTCCTTCAGGAATGCGTGCTCGGGCCCCACCCCCGGATAATCTAGGCCGGCTGATACGCTGTGTGTTGTTCTAATCTGTCCGTACTCATCCTGCATGACGTAGGAGTACATGCCGTGGAGTATCCCGGGCGAGCCGCCCACAAGGCTTGCCGCGTGTCTTCCAGTCTCCAGCCCCTCTCCTCCCGCCTCGACACCCACCAGCTTCACGTCTCTATCCTCTATGAAGGGGTAGAACGTCCCGATCGCGTTGCTTCCACCACCCACGCATGCCACAACTAGGTCAGGCAGCCTACCCTCCCTCTCTAATATCTGCGCCCGGATCTCCCTCCCAATAACCGACTGGAAGTCGCGGACTATCATGGGGTATGGATGCGGACCGACTGCCGAGCCTAGTAGATAGTGAGTGTCACGGACGTTTGTTGCCCAGTCCCTCAAGGCCTCGTTTATAGCGTCCTTCAGCGTCTTAGACCCCGAGTCTACTCTCTTAACCTCTGCTCCGAGCAGTCTCATCCTGTATACGTTCACCGCCTGTCGAGCCATGTCCTCAGCGCCCATGTAGACGGTGCATCTAAACCCCATCCTAGCCGCTACGGTTGCAGTCGCTACTCCATGCTGCCCAGCACCGGTCTCAGCCACCAATCTAGTCTTGCCCATCCTCTTCGCGAGAAGCGCCTGCCCCAGCGCGTTATTGATCTTGTGGGCGCCGGTGAAGGCTAGGTCCTCCCTCTTGAGGTAGATCTTTGCGCCTCCCAGCTCCTTGGTCAGCCTCTCGGCGTAGTATAGTGGCGTTGGCCTGCCCGCATAGTCTCTGAGCAGCACGTCCAGTTCTTCGCGGAAAGATCTCTCGTCCCTGAGCCTCTTGTAGGCTTCTTCAAGCTCTATGAGCGGCTCCATAAGCGTCTCGGGAACATACCTACCCCCGTAGGCTCCGAACCGGCCCCGGCTATCCGGCAGGTGATAACCCCCGGCCATCACATCCCTTCACCCAGAGCGGCCCTGATGAAGGCCCTAATCAACTCTCTACTCTTGACGCCTGGAGACGACTCGACACCTGACGAGACGTCCACCGCATAAGGCTCCACAACCCTTACAGCCTCGGATACGTTTGATGGATTTAATCCACCTGCCAGGACTAGGGGTAGGCTTATCTGCTCTCTAAGCCTTCGGGCTGCGTACCAGTCGTGTGTCCTGCCTGTGCCGCCGGGGAGGGACTCCGAGTGGCTGTCCAAGAGGATGGCGTCGGCCAAGGATAGGTCGAGACCGCTGGGCTCTGTGCCGGCCTTAACAGGCTTTATTATCCTGCATCCGGTGGCTAGGTCTCTGGCCTCGGCTAAGGATAGCTGGCCATAGAGCTGTATGGCGTCAGGCTCCAATTCCTCCACCACTCTCCTAAATTCTTCACGACCATCGGCCCGTACGACCAGCACCGCGTCTACGAAGACAGGTACACCCCTCCGAATCTCCGCCGCCTGAGATAGGCTCAGGTTTCGAGGCGAGGATGGGAAGCCCACAACCATCCCCACAGCGTCGGCGCCCTCCTCGACGGCGGCCCTCAAATCCTCCACCCGTCTAATCCCGCATATCTTGACCCGGACCCGCGCCATCAACCCATCACCAGCTCTCTCGTTTTGGCCTCAATATCGCCAGACCTCATTATGGCGGTGCCGACTAGGAAGGCCCTATAGCCGATCCTCTTCAGCCTCTTGATATCCTCCACCGTCTCTATCCCGCTCTCAGCCACCAAGACTCTGTCGCCGAGATCCACCCCCATGACCGCCTCCTCATGGACCCTCTTATCCACCCTGAGACTTGAGAGGTCCCTCGAATTCACGCCGAGGATATCCGCTTCGGTAGCCACCGCCTCTAAAAGCTCCTCTCTGCTACAGGCCTCGAGCAATACCTCGAGGGAGTAGTCTTTAGCAGCCCTGATCGCCTGGCTCAGCGTCAGGCTGGTATATCCGCGCTTGAACGCTCGGAGGATTAGGAGGACCGCTTGTGCGCCGAGACGATGCGCGGCCCGTATCTGCTCCTCAGAGACCACCACGTCCTTCATCAGGATAGGTAGCCTGCAGGCAGTCCTAGCCAGTCTCAAGTCCTCGAGAGAGCCGCCGAACCACTCCCTCGCAGTTAGCACGGAGACGCCGCAGGCCCCCCCACTCTCCATAGCCCTCACAGCAGAGTCGCTCCTCACATCCAGAGTAATCGCGCCGGCACTTGGTGAAGATCTCTTAAACTCCGCTATCACGGCGTTCCCCTCACAGCTAAGTATTGAGCGTTTCAGACCTCCTGCTGTCTTAAGGCTTACCTCTTCTCTTTTGGTTCTGTAGAAGCCCTCCGCTACGCGTCGGTGCGCCTCCTCGCAGAGCTGCCGCAAAAAATCACGCGAGCCGTCTGACATACTCTTCAAGCCTGCTTCTATCACCTCCACTCACCTCCACGGCCCTGTAGAGGGTCTCGAAGGCCTCACCCTCGAAAATGAGGTCTCTGGCAATTCTTACGCCTTCCTTCAGGCTCGAGCATGCTTCCGCAAGCATCAAAGCTGCCGCAGAGTTCACCAGTATCATCTTTACTCGGGGGTCGCTGGGGCTTAGGGTTCCCCGTAGGATCTTCACGGCGCTCTCGATGGCCTCTTCCCGCGACTTCACGACAATTGGCTCGAGGCTGGACGGACTCACCCCGAGGTTCTCCGGCCTCAACACTTCACGCCAAGTCTCACTACCCTCAATCCACACAGCTTCAGTCTCCCCGTAGATGGATATCTCGTCTAGCCCATCGCTGGAGCAGACTACTAGTCCCTTCTCCAATCCAAGCCTCGACAGGACTCTAGCCGTCTTGGAAAGGTATCTGGGGTCTGATACGCCGACTAGCATTCTGCCAACGCCTGCCGGGTTGGTTAGGGGTCCGAGGAGGTTGAAGAATGTCCTGAAGCCAAGCTCCCTCCTTATGGGGGCCACGCTCTTCATCGCGGGGTGGTAGAGTGGTGCAAACATGAAACCGAAGCCGCACTCGTCGATGCTCCTCCTAACTTCTTCCGGCCCCATGTTAATGTTGACTCCAAGCCCCTCGAGGAGGTCGGCGCTACCACAGACACCGGTCGCGGCTCTGTTACCGTGCTTGGCTACCTTCACGCCCGCAGAAGCAACAACTAGGGAGGAGAGCGTGCTAACATTGATGGTCTTCACCCGATCTCCTCCTGTCCCAACTATGTCCACCGCGCTACGCGGGTCCTGGAGCTCAACCTTGACGCAGAGCTCCCTCATCAGCCTCGCCATTCCGAGGAGCTCCTCCTCATCCTCTCCCTTGACACGCATCGCAGTCAGGAAGGCAGCAACCAACGCTTGGGAAGCGCCGCCCGAGACAATTTCCTTCAAGGCCTCCCTGGCCTCCTCAGCGGAGAGACTGCACCCTTCTACCAGCCTAGCTAACACACTCTTTAGGGCAGACAATCCACCAAACACCCCGAGAATTCATACACGAGTGGAGAGGTAGCTGGCGCGCCCTCGCCTAATAAGCGGCTACTTCGACCAAACTAAACCACCGGCTACCACGAGTTGAGCACAGCCCCTCGACGCTATATAAAGATAACTCGAGGACGGGGGCTGGCTCGCCTTTAATTTGCCTCGGACGTTGCGTCAAGACTCGCCCAGTCAAAATGCATAAGAGCCACAGACCTAGGAGTATCCTTTGTATGAAGCGGCCTTCATGGCTGTTAATTCTAGTCTTTCTGCTCTTCCTGCTTCTCGCTCTCATGCTTGTTAGGCCGCAGACGGGCACGGTCACAACCACGGCCTGGGAGACCACCACGCTGAAACTAGTAGTGGAACAACCTACAACAGTAACGTCCACGGCCACTGAGACTATAACTTCCACTGTCACGGTCCTGAAGACCATCACTCTCAGGCAGGTGGATGCTGTCTGCTTCTCCAAGGTTCAGGACTGTGCAAGCCTGATAGTCAGTCTAATAGATGGTGCGTCTAGGAGTGTGTATGTCATGATGTATAGCTTCACCTCTGACGAGATAGCTAATGCACTTATACGGGCAAAGAATAGAGGGGTGGAGGTCAAGGTGGTTATTGAGAGCCAGCAGGCAAACATCAGCGGTAGCGAGTATGGCCGACTCCTCTCCGCAGGTGTTGATGTTAGGCTGGACGGAAACCCGCGCCTGATGCATCATAAGGTGGCTATTATCGACGGCATACTCGTCGTGACGGGGAGCTACAACTGGTCCCGCGCAGCCGAACAAGACAACGACGAGAACCTGATCATAATAATAGACCCGTTAATAGCCGAAGACTATGAAAAAGAGTTCCAACGAGTATGGGCCCAAGCCACGGCTTAAAACTGCTCCATTGTTAGTTTGACCTGCACCCTAACATGCCTCTCGTCCACAACTTTTTAATATCTCCCCACCCTCTTACTCGCGAGAAAAGGTATGGCAAGTAAAAGAAAATGCGGAGGAGGTAGAAAGAAGAGGTCAGGAAAGACCCAGAAGAGATAGGAGAGAGTATCGGAAACGACAGGCCTCGACTACACCGGTTGAGGCTCTAGGCGAGGGAATGAGTACTCCCTTGGCAGGTGGGACGAGACTTCATAGACCACTAACAAGCAAGTGAACATCGAGTTCTAATTTTTTCTAAGAAGCATTTTCCTACCCCTCCCTTCAACTACAGGGCAGAAGTTAGACAAGCTGAGGATGAAGCTCTCCTTGGCATACTACAGACGAAATCCGTATTACTTATCGCCTGCGGTTATTTCTTGCTTGAGAGCCACCACTCGAGGTACTCCTCGTGCCTCCTCCTCTCCTTCAGCATCTTCTCTTTCTCAGCCCTAGCCTTTTCCCTATGCTCGACCAGTTCTTGGAGGGTTAGAACAGCGCCGCATCTGCCGCAACTGTAGATCTTCTCCATCCTATCGAAGGTGAGGGTTGAGCCGCAGTATGGACAGCTCCTCAACTACCATAACAGGGGAGCCAGCCACTATTTATAGGCGCCCCGCACTCCGAGCTATGTAGAGGCGTCATCATCCCCTATAACCTCTTCTGGCGGATTACGGTAGGTCCTAAAGACTAAGAAAAAGATGGCGGCCAACGCTATGAGGAAGACCGCGACTAGGCCGAGGAAGTGTAGCGGATTCTCACTGCTAAGGATCAACGGTATTGGGCCGATCAGTATTATGCCGAAAGACTTCATCTCGCCTTGGCCAATGGTTGATGCGAGCAGGATCAGGGGCAGGGCTATGAGGAGCAGCCCTAGGGCGATTAGAACGTAGGCATAGATTGTCCTAAGCGCCAAGGCCCACCACCCCTGTAAGCCATAGGAAGAGCAGGACGGTAAGCAGGAAAATAGCAGCCACAATCAAGGCCACCCTGACGCCTCCGCCCCTCAAAACTATGGGGACAGGCCCCACTAGGATCACCCCATAGCCCTTCGCCCCACCCCCACCTCTACCGCTCAAGCTAGTCAGCAGGAGCACAACTCCGATGAAAATCAATAGGAATCCTGCGAAGATGGAAAGGATCAAGAGGAGTGCATCGGCCGCCGACATCCCCTAGATATCATGTAGTGGCTAGCGGTTTAACCTATCTCAGCCCCCGGGTAGAGGGGGAAGGCTCATAAGGATCTTAGATGGATTAGAGGCTTGTGTCCGTGGTGAAAAGGTCGGCCACCGTTGCTGAGGAGCCTGTGGAGAGGGCGGAGGCTACCTTCATCCAATGGCTCATCGATAGGCGTGACGGTGCACCTAATTTTGAGCTGAGAAAGTTTAGGATTAGGCCGGGCGGCAGGATTCCCCCGCACACGCACCCGGAGATAGAACATATCCAGTATGTCTTGAAGGGGAAGTATAGAGTCAGGCTTGGCGAGAAGGAGGTTATCGTGAGTGCGGGAGACGCCCTACTAATACCCGCAGGGACGGTACACGCCTACTACAACGACGGTAACGAAGATGCGGAGTTTCTATGCATTATCCCTAGAAAGGACGGATATAGGACCGTCTGGGTAAATGAGCAGCCCCCGCGGAGTTGCTGAATACTCTACTGCATCCTTACCCTCAGGATGAAGCGGTATCCCAGCTCAGTCTCAAGCGAGAAGGAATCGTCCGATACAGTCTCAACCACGTCTACCACCACTCTGCTCGGGTCTAGAGTAGAGTCCAGCGGGGGTCTCAGATACACTGTGACACCTATTTTCTCCCCTATCGCGACATAGTCTCCCACCGGCTTGCGGCTAGTTAGGAAGACGTTGCTATACCCACAGCAGCCTGTGTCGCCGATTATCATGTACAGTTCGCCATACCTGGATTTGACAGTTTTTAAAACCTGTTCGGCCTCGGCGGTAAGGTTTATGGACATTCCTTCTAACTTACTTTCACCGAGGTTTTAACCATTACCGGGCCTCTCAAGAACGATATAAGCGGAGAAGAGACCTATCCTCGACTCGACTAGATCATAGGATCTAATTTTCTCTAGGATGGCTCTGAGCTCTCTTCTACGCAGGGATGTGAAGGGCCAGAGTCTCTGGATTATAGATGTGCGGCCACCCGGCCTCAGCAGCCTGTATGTCTCGATTACAAATTCACGCTTACCTAAAAGTCTGTGCAAGACATCCTGTACTAAAACTGCGTCGAAGCTTGACGTGGCTAGGAAGTCGTTGTGCTCAAGAACAATGCTCCTCCTCGCATTCAAGCCCTTATCTACCAAGCTCCACGCCCATGCGGGCGGCTCGGGCTCCCTATGGAGTAGCACTATGTTCCCGAGGCCTCCCACAGCCTCAGCCAATGCCTCAAGAACCCTCGCACCCACGTCCCCCACCACCAAGAGATTGGAGCTAGGCCTCAGCCTCAAGTCGGAGATGAGCCTCGCGACTTCGACGCTCATCAACACCTGAGAAAACAGCTGACTAATTAATCCTCAACTACTCTGTTTTGGTGGTTGTTGGTGGGGAATCCTTAATATCTGTTCGAGGTATTGGCTGGTGGATGCGGAGGCGGCTTTTCTACGCGGTTGCCGCTTTGGCGGCCTTATTGGGGGCCACTCTAATCATAACCTACCAGAATCTGGTGATGTCTCAGTATAATCCCAAAATCGAGCTCAACCCGACCCCTCTAGTCGACTTCCAGCTCACAGACCAGTATGGACGAGAGTTCAGCCTAAGTAGTCTGAGGGGAAAGCCAGTATTCCTATTCTTTGGATACGCACACTGCCCCGACATCTGCCCTGTGATACTCTACAAGTATGCATACGTATTGAAGAACCTAGGCGACCGGGCCGACGACATAGCCTTTATCTTCATCACCCAGGACCCGTGGCGCGACACGCCTGAGACGCTGAAGGCCTGGGTGCGAAATTTTGATGATAGGATAATCGCCCTCACAGGCTCGCCAGAACAGCTAGAGCCTGTCTGGAAGAAATATAACGTCCCCGCAATATATACTGACGAGAGGGGCAACAGAATAGACCCGGCGGAGTACGCTAGAAGTGGAAAGCCATACTTTGTCACACATGTAGGATTCGTATTCGTAGCTGATAGAGACCATATAGTAAGGTTCGCCCTCTCAGCCGAGATGCCTCAAGAAGAATACCTTCAGGCTGCGAGATATATTCTTTCGAGGTGAAGCATTGCAATGCACCATCGGCTGAATTGGGCGACTGCTGTCACGGTAGGTTTGGCTTATTTTCTGCTCTTTGCATACCTGAGCGGTGGCATCCAACACTTCGAGCTTCCAAGCATTGGCGCAGTAGCCCCAGCTGCCGTGTTTGTATACTATGAGTCTCAAAGCTACACTGGACCTGGACTCCAACTCTTCTATGACGGATCGATGATATCGGTTAGGATTCTAGTGGTGCTATTGGGTGTATTCCTCGCACTTCTCGTATCCCTCAACGTGTTCATGCTACTTAGACTATGGAGACTCGGACAGTTAAGGTCCTGTCTAGTTAGGGGGTCTGGAGCCGGTTTGGCCGTATTTCTCTCATCCATCGCCAGCGCCACCTACACCTGCTGCGGCTGGGCGCCGACAGTAGCCATACTAGGCGTGTCCCTGGCATCAAGCCTAGGCCTAGTCCCAGCCCTAGCCTCCGCAGCACTACTCACACTCAACGCCGCGATCCTGTATAGGAGGCTCTACTCAACACGGCACGCGGCACAGAGTCTGGGATAATTGGGAGGTAGTCGTCTAGATAGGTGCGTCCTTAGTAGAGGGGCTGCATGTTAAGCGCTGAGGCCATGTATAGGGGGTAGAGTAGGATGATGGGTAGTGCGGCTGTAGGTCTCGCTCCAGCCCTCAGGATTGCTGCAAGGGCGAGGGCTGCAGTGGTGTAGACTAGAGCTATGGTGGCAGTGCCGAGTGGCAGGTACATTCCTGTAGCGAAGATTCCGACCCCCAGAACAAATGTGGCCTGTATCAGGTTTTCACCGGAGAGAAGGCTGAGCGCCACATCGGCCTTACGCCTCAAAGACCAGTAAGACGCGACCAAGACCTCCTCCAGACATGTCCCGAGAGGCGATAGGAGTAGAGAATAGGCCAATGGATCCGCACTCGCCACAACCTCCTCCATGAACGAGTCAGCGGCGTAAATCATCAAGGCAAGGGATGCTGAAACCTGCATCAGCGTGAGAGCCATGCTATCGGCCCGTAAGATCCTCTCTAGGAGGGTTCTCGACCCACTCTCCATCAACTCCCCCTCCTCGCGGTAGATCCCCCTCGCCAGCTGCACGTAAAGGGCCATAAGCCCAAATGCTAAAGCGTATCTGAAGACCAACCCCGAGATAAAAAGCAGGGCAAGGATTGATGGTAGGAAGATGGCGGCAAAGAGGAGATAGTTCCGCGATACGCCCACATTAACTGCTCGTCTGCGATGGGCTAAAACCACCATCGGGGCCCCGACCAAAACAGTTATGGAGGGCGCGCCTAGGATGCTTCCGGCACCAACCTCAAGATAAGAGAACCCTCCCTGAAACGGGGATAAAATCGCTATCATGGTTTCGGGGAGCGCTGTAAGGGCTGCGGTTAAAAGCGCACCTGTAGCGAACCTAGTTAGCCCCAGCCTCGCAGCAATCTTCTCAACCCCCTCCGCAAAAATGACTGTTGCTAAGATGAGTAGGGTGATGTAGGCTGCCGCGTTTAGGGGAGAAACCAACTGTGCTGAGCGTCTTTACAGGGCTTTAAAATATATACTCTTACCCCCAGCAACCTAGGTGTATAGTTTCACTACAACTTTTTTGCATCCTGGTGTGACGCTAAGTGTGGTCCAGACACCCCGCCTAGAGACCAGCGTAAACAGCCCCGCGGCGTAGGCGCGCTTATCTCTTATCAGGTTGAGTATCTCCCTGTAGGGGCTGTGGGATAGAACAGAGGTTGCGATTAAGAGTATGCTCCTCCCACGCCTAATCAAGCTCCGTGGAAGCCAGATACTATTCTTCACATTTCCACCGTCAGACCTGTAGGTGATCTCAAGACTCTCACGCCATGCAGGCCTGTCCACAGTAAAATAGACTTCTGAGTTTATCAGGGAGGCGAAACACGCAGCTATAGGGATTGCGTGGAGGTCAACGGCGAGGACTGAGTCTATCTTGCTTCCGATGAATTGTCGCAAAATATGGGCTGAGAGAAGCTTGATTACGTCTGTGTCGTGGCATATCTGGATTCCGTTCTCAATGTCAAGCTCTCCCCCGAAGAATTCTTCTACAATCTCATCATATTTTATCAGGGTGTCAATCTTCTCAAGAAGGGTTAGAGCCCTCCTAGAGCTAGGTAGCGTCTTTCCACTCAAGTATCTTGAAAGTGTGGATGGTGATGTGCCGAGTATCGCTGCTAGTCCCCTGTAATTATGCCTGCGCTTAATGTATCGGAGGGAGTCGAGAGATGCTTGGTAAACAGCCTGAGCCAGGGGTGTCCGCCGCAATCTGTATGGCATGGCGACGCGTGGCCCATGTGGTCGCTACCTGTTGATTAATCTTACCGTAGCGCAGTGCTACACGTAATACCTAGAATGCTGTAGCTACGATAGAAAAATCTTGGATAGCCTCTATCGCGGGCTCGGCGCCGCCTGCTTGCCTATGAGTCTCGCCCCTAGCCACGACGCTAAGGCTGCCCGGCTTGATGCATCTGCATAGACTCCGTAGGCTATCATCATTAGTGAGAATGTTAGAGGCGCTACGTATCCAATATGTGGTCCAAAGCTATACAGTGTGAAGGGTTTTGGATCTTGTGGTAGGACGGTTAGCCACCATTCATAGTTTAGTGAGAGCGCCGGCATCCCAATCAATATTGTCGAGAGCAGCACTATCATTGAGTAGACGCTTCCACCTCCTGCCCTCCACTCACTGCTGAATATACATGAACCCGCAATACCTATTCCGAGCCCGAAGATAAGCCCGCCTAGGAAGAACTGTAGAACACCTATCTGCGGTGGAGTCAGCGCGAACGGTATGCCCACCAGCTGGAGCAGGTATATGCCGGTGCTGTATGTCAGGACTGCGAGGCCGACAGCTTTGACCATGACCCCGCTCGCGTATCTCGGTGCCACCATGTCCCTGTAGCATGAGGCAAAGCATATGCTCGAAACCCATCCGAGCACGCCGAAGGCTATTCCTGCAACCCACCAGACAGCCACCACCGGTTTAAGCAGAGGTGTAACTGCAAGTGCAGCCAGCGCGACGACCACGCCCACCCATCTCTGGGTTGCTGGTGGTACGGTTAGTGAGACCTTCTTTGGAGCGGCCCTAGCCATGAAGACTTTCTCGGTCAGCTTAAGACCGAGGTAGGTTCCCGGTAGCAGTGCCGCGGTAAATATTGCGGCGTGGAGCCCACCGGCCGCCCAAGCTGATAGAAAGTTTCCGATGTTGCATCCTAGGGCCAGCCTAGCCCCGTAGCCCAGCAGGGCACCGCCCACTACCGCTTGGAGGAGCATCCATCTGTCCGGGATGTGTTTGATGGCGAAGCTCCTGGTTAAGAGGGCTGCAGCAAATCCGCCTACAAGTATGGCGAATACGATGGCTTGGGTGTAGTCCTCGACAGGGCTAAGGAGCTTGAACTGTTGATAGTACCGCAGCTGGTCCACAGAGAAGCCTAGGCTTTTCCAGAAGAGCCCTCCAAGCTTCGACTCTCCAGTCGTTATGCCCCAGATCGACCCTTTACCCGCAACCTCGTAAACCGAGTATCCCAAAGCTACCGAGACTAGCCCTATCAGCACGGCTGAGACGTAGATGGTCCGGCTCAGTCCTCAACACCTCGCAGTGTAG
Organism: uncultured archaeon; assembly: GCA_937921685.1. Lineage (GTDB taxonomy): Archaea > Thermoproteota > Nitrososphaeria_A > Caldarchaeales > Calditenuaceae > HRBIN02. The sequence continues at coordinate 28,738 of CAKZUF010000021.1, read as the reverse complement.
CGGTTTCACCCTTATTTATATACTATAATTCTGGACTTAGCCTTGGATAATGGAAGATTTAAATTAACCCAAACCCCAAGGCTACACGTATGGCCCAGAACATCCAGATACCGCCCACGCTCCTCACAAGGCTTGAAGACCAGAAGTACCGCCTCGACCTGAGAGGATACACATGCCCATACCCACAGCTCTACACAGTGAAAGCCCTAAGCCAGATCGAGACAGGGGCAGTCCTAGAAGTGCTAATAGATAATCCCCCCTCATGCGAGACCGTTCCCAGATCGATCAAGAACAACGGGCAGGAATATCTCGGGACAGAGAAGATAGGCGCAACTCTCTGGATAATCAGGGCTAGGAGAATTAAGTGAAACAGGCTTTTCGATGTCCCTGCTGCGGCGGCGAGATGTGGCCAGAGAAAGAGAAGAGAAACTCGGTTTACTATAGATGCTCTTCCTGCGGCTTAACCGAGGTCAGGTTAAAGCAAAGTCCATAAATATGTGGCCGGCGGGGTGATAACCGTGGCAATCGACCCCGTCTGTCATATGAACGTGAATGAGAAGGCGGCCAAGTATACCTCCCAATACGGCGGCGTGACCTACTATTTCTGCTCCAAGATGTGTAAGGATAGCTTCGACAAGGATCCGGAGAAATATCTGAGAAAATGAGCAATATCGCTGGGTGTGGACTTGTTCCCGCCGCGTCGCTGACGAGGAATTGGTGGTGACGCTAGATGGCTAAAGACCCTGTCTGTGGAATGTTTGTGGCCGAGTCCGAGGACTCATTAAAGGCAACTGTTAGGGGTACTACCTACTATTTCTGCTCCGAGACATGTCTCGCGAGCTTCATGGCGCCAGAGATAGAACTTAGGCGTATCAGATGGCTAACATTTTTGAGCTTCGCCCTCGGCATACCTACACTCATCCTGACCTGGATACCGGTATCTATTCCCGCAATCCCGACCCCCATCCTACTATTCCTCCTAGCCACGCCCGTCCAATTCATCGCAGGCTCAAGATTCTACAGGGGAATGATACACGCCCTCAGGGCTCGGACGTCTAATATGGATACGCTGATCGCGATTGGGACAACAGCCGCATGGGGATATAGCACTGTAGTTACCTTTATCCCAGGGGTTTTCCCAGAGGCCCTATACTACGAGGTCGCCGCCCTCATAATAGCCTTCATACTACTCGGAAGGTATCTGGAACATCTCGTGCGGAGGAAGGCGTCGGATGCGATTAGGAAGTTGATGGAGTTGCAACCATCCACGGCGCGTGTTGTCAGGGATGGCGTTGAGGTTGAGGTCCCGGTTGAAGAAGTGGTTGTTGGCGACCTGATTGTTGTAAGGCCTGGCGAGAGGATTCCTGTAGACGGTGTTGTGGTTGAGGGCTTAACGAGTGTAGATGAGAAGATGATCACTGGGGAGAGCATACCTGTAGCTAAGGAGCCGGGAAAAGATGTCATAGGCGGAACAATCAATCTTGGCGGAATGATAGTTGTGAGGGCCGTGAAGGTCGGCGCCGACACCATGCTCTCACAGATAATAAAGCTCGTGGAGGAGGCCCAGGCTGCCCAAGCTCCCGTAGAGCGGCTTGCCAATCGGGTTGCATCAATCTTCGTCCCACTCGTCGTTGCGGTAGCATTAGCATCACTGGCTTTTTGGGCTCTGCTTAACGGAGACACCATCCGCGGCCTAACCTCCTTCATAGCAGTCCTAATAATTGCATGCCCCTGTGCACTCGGGCTCGCAACCCCTGCGGCCATAGTCGTGGGAACGGGTAAGGGGGCTGAGAGGGGGATACTGATTAAAGGCGGTGAAGTCTTGGAGAGGGCGCAGAAAATCGACGCTGTCCTCCTCGACAAGACCGGGACAATCACTAAGGGTATCCCCTCGGTCGCCGAGGTTGTGCCCTTGAACGGGTTTGACGAGACGACTGTTCTCAGGCTGGCCGCCTCTGCAGAGCATGGCTCACAGCACCCACTAGCCGATGCGATAGTCAGACATGCTAGAAATCTCGGCCTAGAGCCTGCCAGGCCTAAAAGTCTCGAAGAGCTGCCCGGCCACGGGGTGGTTGCAATGGTCGAGGAGCGCGTTGTATTGGTCGGTAATAGGACCCTCCTCGAGAAGAGGGGTGTAGGCTTCAAGGAGGCAGAACCTGAGGTTGAGAGGCTTGAGTCGATAGGGTATACTGTGGTATTTGTCGCTGTTAATGGCGTTCTTGCAGGGCTCATCGGAGTCTTCGATGAGCTGAGGGAGGGTGCCGTAGAAGCTGTATCGAGGCTTCGCCAGATGGGGCTGAGAGTCGTAATGGTTACAGGCGATAACGAGAGAGTGGCGCGGGCGGTAGCCGAGAGGGTTGGAATAACAGAAGTATTAGCGAATGTGAAGCCTCAGGATAAGCTGAATGTGGTAAAGATGCTTCAGCAGCAGGGCTTAAAGGTGGCTATGGTTGGTGATGGAATCAACGACGCACCGGCTCTGACTCAAGCAGACCTTGGAATAGCGATAGGCAGTGGAACAGATATTGCGGTAGAGTCAGGTGGAATCGTGTTAATTAAAGACGACCCAGTCGACATAGCGAGGTCTATCACCCTCAGCCGATTAACCATGCGGAAAATAAAGCAGAACCTCTTCTGGGCCTTCATCTACAACACTGTCCTCATACCCGTAGCCGCTTTTGGATTCCTCAACCCAATCCTAGCAGCAATAGCAATGGCCCTCAGCTCAGTCTCGGTCCTAACAAACTCCCTAAGCATGAAAACCGCTAAACTCTGATCAAGAAGTTTTATGTATTAGGCGCCAATACGGTATGACGGATGAAGTCAAAAATAACGGCATACATCGACTCAAAGCTCAAGGAGGCTCTCGACGCATCACTAACACGGGGTGAGTTAAGCAGGGCAGTAGAGCACGCTTTAGAGGACATCGTTTACAGTGCAGACTTTGAGGATCTTTTAAAAGACTTTGGAGAGAAACTTGATGAGCTCCCATCAAGCTCATTCATCAGGGATAATAGGCCAAGGATCAAAGGCTCTTCAACGGAAATCATAGCGGAAATGAGAAGGCCTAGGTCTTGAGAATCTACCTAGATTCAGGCTCCATAGTGAAGAGATATCTTTACGAGAGGGGCAGCGACAAGGTTGATGAGCTGTTCGAGGGTGCGGAAAGGAGGGAACATTGGCTCTTCTACTCTTCATGGAATATAGGCGAGGGCTTCGACGCGAGATATATGCGAGCCGAGCTGGATAAGACGCAACTCATTACAGCCATCAAACTATTTGCAGGCGAGACAAAGAAGCTGTCCGCCCTAAGAGCACTAAAGATTATACCAATGAGTAGGCTTATCCTGCATGAAGCAAGAAGGCTCATACTATCGTTACATATCTATCAAGCGGATGCTGTGCAGATATCCACAGCAAAATGGGTAAATGCTGACTTGCTAGTGTCAGCAGATAGGCTACTGCTAGAAAAGGCTACGGCAGTAGGATTAAGGACTTAAATCCAGAAGACTAAACCTAACAACGAAGCGTGTTTTAATTCTCCTAGCAGCAATAATTAAGATAAATAATTTGGTGGGTTGTTCAAGCTGTCGGGTAGGGGTGGGCCGTCGGCGGTCAGCTATGTCTCTGTTTTTCCTCCTAGCTCTATTGGCGCTGCTACCGTATGCCTCTTGCTCTGATGAATGGGAAAGGAATGTTAGCGGAAGGCCTTGGGCGCTGGGTCTAACCTTGCCTGACGGTTGCTACCTTGATGACGGAGGAGTTCTCAGCTGGTCTTCATCCAGAAACCTCACCGTAGTCGTCACCATTCCAAACATCAACTACACCGACAACACCATCTATGTTATTGTAAGCGCTATGACGTTGTCGGGCACGGTTATACAGGTTGCGGCAGGGATTGAGCCGGGACAGAATCACTGGTCAACCTACGTAATGTATGTAACGGGGATCTATGGGTCGCGAAAGGAATACCACCTAGTAGCCTACAGAGCCGCTCCACATCCCGCACCGGGCAGCAGACTCTCACTATCGATCTACTCAATAGTACAAGGTCCTCACCCAACATGGTTTGGCGAGCTATACTACCACTCGACGGGGGACAGGGAGGTTTTCGCAGTGGTGGCCGACGGGAGCACATCCTTCAGGGCGGGAGGACACGAGGTCATAGCACTCGAGTCATACACCTCTAATGAAGAGGTCTTCGCCGGAATGGGGAGCATGATCCTTCACGGAATATTCGTTGATGGGCGGAGGGTGGTTGGAGGCTGGTATGTGGACGATGGTCAGGTCTTCTACCGCGAATCCCTGTTCGTGGTTGGTGGTGGAGCACCTGTCCCCAGCTTCATATCCATCAGCTTCCCCCGAAACGGGGAGGCCCTGTGGACGTATTCCCCCGTCTCATGGGAGGCATCGAACGGGGTTGCACTATATCTTGTCCCGCTGCTGGTTCTCGCCATATCTATCATCATTCTGGTGGCGGCTAAGATCAGGTAGTGGTGAGGGCGAGGGGCTAGAAGCATAAGGAGCCGCTAGGCTCGCGATAACGCCTATCACCGCGACTATGCATAAGATCCTAAGAGGGTTTACAAAAGGCTCCATCACCATGCGAACGCTTTCAACAGGAGCATGCAATATAACTGCTTCGTAGCCCCCAACAGCCCCGGCCACGGCCAGTCCAACTGTAGCGCCGGTAAACCCGATGAACAGTGCGGCATAGCCAGTGAGGGCGAGGACACCGTTAACCCTCCTATCTTCCGTGCCCTCGGCAACAGAGTACAGATATGACAGTCCTAAAAACCCTCCGAAGCCGACTATCATGTGTAGCAGGTAGCCAAGCATGAACCACACGCCGGGGCCACCAGCCACAACTATCTTCAGCAACATCGGGAAAGGCTCGAACGGCAGCACGTAAAGCAATGTCCAGAAAACGGATACGAAAGCATTCGCCACCGCCCCCTTCCTAAACCTGGACGCCCAGACGCGCCCAGCCCCTCCGAGATACGCCTCCATTGCAGACAACAATCCTCCCACCAATCCGACACCATCACCGTCTTTTAAACAATCATATCTCAAGTATGGAAGCCCCTAGACGTTTTCGGGGATGGGTGAATCAGTGGAGGTAAACCAGTGTCAGCCGTGCTTGATGGCTATTATGGTTAGTCCGACCGACACGAGGAGGGAGGCTATCGTTTCCTGAATAGCAACACCCGTCCAAGGCCAGTCTACCATCCAGGTGGCAAGGCTCGCCAAAAACGCTACAATAGCATAGATTCCAGGCCCCCAATCTCTCATGAGGAGAGAACAGACACCATACACCAGCAAGGTCAGCCCAAACAGCGTGAAGAGTATTACTGAAACAATACCATGAGCCGCTCCAAAGTCCTCCGACAAAACACCAACCAGCACAAGATCCACCCCGGCCAGAAAGAGCAGCACAGACCATGGAATGACGAGGCGGTGACTCCGTCCGCGAAGTATCAAAACTGCAGTAACGGCAGCTAATGCCCCCGAGACTATTAGGCCGGTGTTGAAGATCGCGGCCTTAAGCCCCTGCCTCCCATAATTGCCGAGGTCGCTAAGGGCATTGTCATAGATGTTGAACCAAGGCGACACACCTATCGCAGCGGCTATGAAGAAGTATGCAGCCCAAGCCGCCGCCAAGCCAGTAACCCTAGCCCTCACACAGAGAGGAGGCTCTCAGCGGGAAAATAAGCTTAACCGCTACTCGATAGTTATCTTTTTAAGACTCTCTGCTCTATCTCCATTGGTCTAGTTTCTCCTTCTCTAGGAATTGAATTACAATTTAGTTTTCAGCCTGTAGGCCGTCATTTTTTAGTCTCTAAGCCCTTCTTTTTTCAAATTTTGCCTTTGATCCTATTTAAACAGCTCAACTTGATGATGGAAAATAAACTTACCCCAAAAGTATCCTGCAACACCCTCACGTATGTGTTAGAGATCTATGCATCCTACCGTAAAGTACGCTAGAGTCTTCAGACCCAGCACATGATAAGCAGTATATCATTTAGAGGAGGGGTAGGACTACTTACACGAGACAGTAAAGAATTAGGGTGAAATCATAAATATTTTAAAGCAAGGTCTAAGAGATGAGGTTAAGACCCTGGAACATACGGCTCTACTGGCGGTGAAACGAAGATCGTCTCGAGTATCCAGTTAGCTCCCGGATTTATCTCACCGGGGTCACCTTGCTTAATGACTGCAAGCCGCATAGACGGTTCTCTGATCTCTCCCCACTCAGTGTACTTTAGTGGCCACGCGTATATCGGATGCGTATAGCCGGTTGATCTTATGTTGTCTGCGATGATTTTGGGGTCTGTTGACCTCGTTTTCTCTATAGCATCGGCTATCATCAAGACTGTGACGTAGCCTGTGACTGCGTTATGGTCAAAGAATTTACCGTATTTTTTATAGAATTTCACGGCCAGCTCACGATACTCTGGAGCCTTTTCATTTACACACGTCGTGGTGACAAGTTTTCCAAGACCTATTTCTCCTACCCCTCTAAGCATCAGTTCGGGTGGCTGAACAGAGGCGATATAGTATGATGACTTGAACCCCATTTCAATGGCTTGTTTAGTTATGGTTGGGAATCCGGGTGGATGCCCTGTCAAAATCATGATCTCGGGGTCGAGAGGTTGGAGCTTACGTAGTACTGTTGTGAAGTCTGTCTCGCCCAGTGGGGCTTCTTCGATCTGGTATTGGACGTTAAGCTCCCTTAATCTTCTATCTAGCACCTCTTTGATCGCAAAGCCCCACTCATAGCTGGCTATTATCACTCCAACCCGCTTGAACCCCTTATCTTTAACGAAGTTCGCGAGGATCTCGCCGTTAGTAGGCGCTGGTGGGAGACAGGTTCTAAAAGTGTATCTCGAGTCTTTTTTCAAGATGGTGTGTGAACCGGCAGCTACGAGGAATAGTGGAACTTTCGCCTGCTCTGCTTCAGCTGCAAGCACTGCACCAATCCCGCTGGATATTGTCCCGGCGACTGCAACTACTTTATCCACTTCCGCCATCCGCTTAAATATTGCTACGGCCTCCTTTGCATCGTTCTTTTCATCCGCCTCTATGAGGACAACTTTAGCTCCTAAGATCCCTCCCTTTTCATTTATTTCCTCTACCGCAAATCGCATTCCGTCGAGGGTATATGCGCCGTATATTGCAAACGGCCCAGTTAGAGGGACAAGCGCCCCTATCTTAACTTCGGTCTGCCCGAGAGACTGCCATTGCGATACATAGAAATAGGAGGCTAATGCCACCGCGGCGACTATCAAAACGGCGATAGATGCTATCACTGTCTTTCTCATTTCACGAGTGCCGTCCCCATATGTAAAATATAAATTTTGTGGTTCGGGTTTTGGTTCAGGCACTCAGGTCTCCGGTAAGCTATGGATACTCACAAAAGCTCCAAAGAGGCGCGACAAGGCTTCACACAGATAATAAACATGGATCCATCGAAATCAAAACTTAGCTAATCATATCATAAATGTTTTATGTATTATGGAAGTGCATGACTCAACCGGGTCTGAACGCGCCTAGAACCATTTAGAGAAAAACTTAAGTAAAGTATGGTGCGTTGACCTGTTGATTTGGTTCATGAAAAGGGTTGAGGACCTGCGGCTTATTAAAGGTCTTGGTGTTTTTGTAGGCGATCTATCTCTCCCGAAGATGCTTCACTGCGCATTTGTCCATGGCAGCTATGCTCATGCAAAGATTCTTAGAATAGACTATTCCGAGGCCCTGAAGACTAGGGGTGTAATAGCGGTCCTAGATGGGCGGGACGTAGCATCACGCTACAAACCGCTCAGCACATTCATAAGCGGAATGAACTATTACGGAATAGCCGTTGACAAAGTACGTTACTATGGTGAACCAGTGGCAATGGTGTTGGCCGACTCTGTTGAGACTGCATACGATGCTGCGGAAAAGATCTACGTAGACTATGAGCCGCTCCCAGCCGTTGTGGACCCTGAGGAGTCTGTACACTCGAATACTCTAATTCACGAAGGCATTGGTACCAATCTGGTCCTTCACAGAAGCTTTAGGTTTGGAGATGTGGATAGGGCTCTTCGAGAAGCTGACGTTGTCGTTTCAGAGAAGTTTTATTTCGATCGGTACGCTGCCTCACCAATAGAGACATGTGGCGTTCTCGTAGATTATAACAAGGATGGGTCTTTGATAGTTTATGATAATCAACAGACTCCATACCTTTTCAGAAATATTATTGCACGCTCACTAGGCATTGAGCCGGATAAGCTTAGATTTATTGAAAAGGATATTGGGGGTGGTTTTGGGGTGAAGATCATGTTATATCCATATGTTTTCTTAATTTGCGCGGCATCTTTGCATGTCAAGAGACCTGTAAAATGGCTCGAAACTAGGACGGAACATTTAATGGCCATGGCTCAAAACTCAAATAGAGTAGTATATGCTGAGATGGCCCTTGATAAAACTGGCAAAATTACTGGATATAGAACAATGTTTTACGAAGATTGTGGAGCATTCGTCAGGCCGCCGGACCCTGGCGGAGCCGTAAGGTCATTAATGGCTTACCAAGGATGCTATGACATCAGGAATATTGAGGTTGACTTGAACATTGTGGTGACCAATAAATGTCCAACAGGGCCTGTAAGAGGCTACGGATGTCCACAGGCGTTTTTCGTTCTAGAAAGGATGATCGACATAGCGGCTCAGGAGCTGGGAATCTCTCCCGTAGAAATACGTTTGAAAAACATGATCGATAAGAGTCAGCAGCCCTACAAAAACGTTTTCGGGAGCCTCTACGACGGGGGAGACTATAAAGCAGTTTTGAGAAAAGCCGTTGAGCTGGCTGAAACTGAAAAATACGCCAGTATGCCGAGTGTCGGGATAGGTATAGCTTGTGTCGTTGAGCCTGCAGTTACAAACCTGGCAAGGAATAAGCTTCTGTTTCCGAGCATTGAGATGTCGGGTTCAGGGGAAGGTGCAATAGTGCGGCTCGAGGAGTCGGGAAACGTAACAGTTGTAATCTCCTCTATCCCACAGGGGCAGGGACATGAGACAGTTGCCACATATATCGCAGCTAGAACGCTGGGTGTTAGGCCTGAGAATATTCGAGTATTACATGGTGACACCGATATTGTCTACCCAAGCCCCTATGGAGGGACATGGGCCAGCCGTTTCAGCGTCATGACCGTCGCAGCGGTCAAAAAAGCGTGTGAGGCTCTAAGAAAGAAAATCCTCGAAATCGCAGCAGTTCTGCTGGAGGTCTCACCAGACGACTTGGAGCTACATGATGGGATATTGAGGGTAAGGGATGGAAGCGCTTCGATGACTCTAGCCCAGTTCGCAACAAAAGTTTTTCGAGATAATGTAAGAACTAAAGATGTAAACGATAGTCTTCAAGCCGCGGTCTATTATGAATATCCAACATTTAACACGGGTGAGGTGGGGGAGATAAATATGTCAGCTACGTATGGAAACTCAGCCCACGTAGCTGTCGTAAAAGTAGACCCGGAGACCTATGAAATAACACTGCTACGCTACGTCGCGGTGCATGACTGCGGGAAGATACTGAATAAAGAAATCGTGGAGGGGCAGGTTTTAGGAGGTATTGTGCAGGGCCTCGGAGCCACCCTATACGAGAACATAGTCTACGATGAAAACGGCATTCTTCTAACATCCACTCTAGCAGACTACCTATTACCCACTAGTGTGGAGGTACCTGAAATAATCCTCGACTATTCTGAGACTCCCTCAATGTTCTCAGAGACAGGCGCTAAAGGCATGGGCGAAGGCCCTGCCATACCTGTAGCAGCCGCTATCATCAATGCGGTGGAAAAAGCAGTCAAAGTTAGAATAAATAGGTCTTACATAACACCTGCCCTTCTCTGGATGCTCGTCAACGAGAGTAAAGGATAAAAACAGGTTAAAGAAAAGAAGTTACCGCTATGACGTCTATTTTGTTAACAAATGCGGGAACGATTATCTCAGGCAAATTAGAAAGACCTACGGTTGACGGTAATAGCATTCTTATCAAAGACGGAATTATAGAAAAGATAGGATGGGACATCGTCTCTCAAGCAGATGGTATAATAGATGTTAATGGCATGACCGTTATTCCAAGTTTCTTTGACTCACACATCCACCCTGTCTTCGGCGACTTCACCCCACGCCAAAACACTATAGGATTCATTGAATCGTATGTTCATGGAGGAGTCACATCCTTTATTAGCGCAGGTGAGGTCCATCTGCCTGGGCGACCTCGTGGAGACAAAGAGGCTTCTAAAGCTCTCGCCATACTCGCCCATAAGTCATTCAAAAACGTACGTCCATTAGGGGCAAAAGTGCATGCAGGAGCGCTACTCCTTGAAAAGAACATGGAGGAGAAGGATTTCGAGGAGGTTGTGAAGGCGGGTGTGTGGCTAGTGGGGGAGGTTGGATTGGGAAGTGTTCAGGACCCGGATGAAGCTGCCCAAATGGTGAGAATGGCTCAACGGCATGGAATGAAGGTAGTAATTCATACCGGTGGTGCCTCTATTCCTGGAAGCACTATCAATAATGCAGATGTTGTCATCAAAGTAAAGCCCGATGTGGTTTCACACATAAACGGTGGACCAACATCACCCTCAATAGATGATATAAAGAGGATAATAGAATCGGTGAACTCGGCCATTGAGGTCGTACAATGTGGGAACTTCAAGTCAATGTTGGAAACAGTCAAAATACTAAAGGATAGGAATGAGTTGCACAGACTCATTATAGGAACCGACTCACCATCAGGGACTGGTGTAATTCCTCTCGGCGTAATAAGGACGATTTCGTTCTTAGCCTCGTATACGGACATCTCCCCTGACAGACTTGTATGTGCTGCAACTGGAAATACGGGGAGGATCTTCGGACTTAGAGAGGGAGTGCTGGAGGAGGGTCGGCCTGCAGACCTTGTTGTCATGGACGCTCCTTACGGGTCGGTTGCTAAGACGGCCTTAGAGGCTTTAACTATTGGAGACATTCCGGGTGTGGCTATGGTGATGATTGATGGTGTGCCGCGGGTGGGCAGAAGCAGAATGACACCCCCGCCAGTACGTCAAGTCACCGTAAAAGGTGCTGTGAAGCTCCCTGAAGGTGGACACTAGATGAAGCTAGGGCTCAGACTTCCAACTTACGCTAGACCCGGAAGTTTTTCTTCTTTTGAAACACTAAAAGACTATGTGTCAATGGCTGAGGAGTTAGGAGTAGAAGGGTTTTTTGTTATTGACCATATTCTAACTTCTCGACCGGCCTACTCGACGAGTTGGCACGATCCACTCACCACGCTTAGCTTTGTAGCATCCGTTACGAAAAAAGCTAAGATCGGAACTATGGTCCTAGTCCTGCCTCTCCGAAACCCCTACCTACTAGCGAAACAGACGGCTACTCTTGACATCTTCTCTGGCGGAAGACTTGTAATGGGTGTCGGTGTAGGTTGGAACCCTGAAGAGTTTAAGCTCCTCAACATACCCTTAGAGAAAAGGGGTGCGATCATGGAGGAATATCTTCCACTCCTTAAAAAACTATGGACAGAAGAGAGAATAACATTCAACGGTAAGTTCTTCTCAGTCGATGGTTTAGAGCTCGAGCCTAAGCCTTTGCAAAAGCCCCATCCGCCAATTTGGATAGGTGGAGGTACACAGCCACATGAAATTCTCTATGGGATGGCTGCAAAAAACATTGATCGCGTACTTCAACGCGTAGCCCGTTATGCGGATGGATGGATACCGCATTCAAGCTCCACGCCTGAAATGGTTTCAGACGACTGGCGTAAAATCAAAAAATTTGCACAGGAGATAGGCCGCGACCCCTACAAAATTACGAGAATCTACTCTAACTTTGTCTACATACTGGGGCCAGGTGAGTCTGTAGGAGAAGTATCACAAAGGTTCTCCAACTTCTCCGGAATGAATCTTGAATACTGGAAGGATCACTATCTTTTGGGAACGGCCGAGGAGATAGCAGCTAAAATTAGGAAACGTATCGAAGTACTCGAGGGTGTTGATTGGGTAGTTCTTAATCCAATTACCTTCGAGGAGCGTCTTCTAAAACACGTCGTTGAAGACCTCTTCACACATCTGGTGTGAAAGGGATTTCACAACTGTTATAAGCTTTTGCTCGAGTTTCTCCCCGATGTATTGTGATTGCTGGAATAGCCTTTACACTAATTTAGATAAAATGTGAGACATACGCATCGTCGATATCCATGAATACTAAATGAGACCCAGAATAGGCTGGACACATACACGTAGAGGAGAGAATGAGCGGATGGTGCTTCCATACAAACTACTCACAGAGACTCAGCCAGAAAAGCGGATTAACAATTATTTGACATCAAATGACCTGAAGGAGACAAGGTTTAAGTAAAAGTTGCAGCATCCCCCTTCTCCGGGAGGTGTGCAATGTTACTTTGAATATCATTGAATGCACAGGCATAAGCGTTTTCTTCGGCGGGTTACCAGCCTTGAGAAAGGTTAATCTTGGGGTTGAAAAAGGTGAAATCAGGGCTATAATAGGCCCAAATGGTGCGGGGAAGACCACCTTATTCAACGTAATAAATGGCGTTGTAAAGCCTTCTGAGGGGAAGATTCTTTTTGAAGGTAGGAACATTACTGGTAAACCTCCCCATGTCATCTGTCGCATGGGGATTAGCAGAACTCTCCAGATACCGCGAGTTTTTAAAGACTTAACCGTTGTAGACAATGTAATGGCGGGAGCACTATTCAGCGGCCGTCTGAAAGGAGACATGCTTGAAAAATATGTCAATGATGTTTTAGAAATGGTAGGTATCGCGGACAAGGCAACAGTTAAGGGAGGGCAACTTAACATTCAGGAGCGAAAGAAAGTTGAGCTGGCACGAGCCCTAGCTTCGAAACCGTGTCTTCTATTGGTCGATGAATATATGAGCGGTTTAAACCCTATGGAAATAGAAGACGCTATCGATCTTTTCAAAAGGATAAGAAAGGAGTACAATCTCACAATTATATGGGTTGAACATGTAATTAGCGCTGTCTCCTCTCTCGCCGACCAAGTAACCGTATTAAACCAAGGAGAAAAAATAGCCGAGGGGAAGCCAGAAGAGATAGTCGTTGACGATAAGGTTGTTGAGGCTTACCTTGGTGAAAGAGTTGTCAAGCATACTTAAGGTCGAGGAGCTCAACGCAGGGTATGGCGACGTCCAAGTACTTTGGGATGTCTCCTTGGACCTAGGCAAAAATGAGGTGGTCGCCATTTTAGGTCCTAACGGCTCAGGAAAAACCACTCTCCTCAAAACAATAGCGGGTATATTGAAGCCTAAGAAGGGAAAAATTATTTTTAACGGTAAAAGAATAGACGGAATGCCCCCGGAGAGAATAGTTCAAGACGGGATTGCCTTAGCGCTTGCTGAGAAAGAGCTATTTCCAGCAATGACTGTGAAGGAGAACCTTCTTCTCGGGGCATTTAATAAGCATGCGAGGAAGAATTTTAACGAAAACCTTGAGCTTGTTTATAAAATTTTTCCGAGGCTAAAGGAGCGTGAAAATCAGAAGGCGGGTACTATGAGTGGTGGTGAGCAGCAAATGCTGGCGATAGGCAGGGCACTCATGACTGGTGCGAGGGTTCTGATGTTAGACGAGCCATCTACAGGCTTGGCTCCGCTTCTAGTGAAAAGCATCTTTGACGGTTTACGTCAGCTGATGGAGACGAAACAAGAGTTATCAATACTACTTGTTGAGCAGAGGGCGATCCAGGCCGTTGAGCTATGTGATAGGGGCTATATCCTTTCAAACGGCCGTATAGTCTATGAGGGAGATATAAGAGAGGCTGTGACATCTGGGTCTTTTATGCGCAAATATCTTGGTGTGTAACTATGTTGGATATATTCCCTCCACTGTTAATTATAGATGGTATCGTCCTAGGCTTGACTCTTTCACTTATTGCTGCTGGTTTAACAATGATATACGGGTTAGCAGGCGTCCTCAACATCTCTCACGGTGAGCTGGTGATTATAAGCACGGTAACCGCCGCAGTCCTGCTACAATTTGGCTCACCCTTGCCACTTGCCCTACTCGCCGGATTGGGGGCGGCAGTAGCCTTGTCATCCTTCCTCGAACGTGTTGTGCTAAGACCTATTTACGGTCTTGAGGGAGAAGAACGGGTTCTCCTCGGCCTCTACATCACATTAGCCCTCGCCATATTCCTCCACAGTGCCTTAGTGTCTACCTTTCCTCTAGCCTACCTGACTTTGTCTCTCCCTATTCCCACTGTAAGCTTCCTAGGACTGACTTTTAGGACCGCTCAACTCCTCTCGGGAGGCATTGCGGCAACAACGCTTGTAGCTCTGTTCCTCTTTCTTAAGAGGAGCTGGAGTGGTATGGCGATAAGATCTCTAACACAGAACGAAGTAGGCGCATTGATTTGCGGTGTAAGCGTAAAGAGGTATCGCCTACTCGTCTTTATAATAGGCGGTGTGTTAGCCTCATCAGCGGGTTACATTAGGGGGTTGGTAGCGACGGTAGGACCTGAAACAGGGCTTGAATTCACCATATTGGCCCTACTGGTCTGCGTCGTCGGCGGTGTTAGAAGCGTTTATGGGACTATCATTGCAGGCATAGTGATAGGTGTAGTCTACACCTTCTTGATCGCAATGATCGGAACATATCTAGCAAACGTCGCTCTATTAGTGTTCATCATGCTATTGGTTCTTATCAAGCCTTACGGAATAATTGGTGAGCGGTGGTGACGGCGCAGATACGTATTACCAGGAGAAATCAACTCATAGCTTTCATAACACTCTGCACTGTCTACATCTTCTTGCCGTTGCTTTTCATAAACACACCCTACGTTGTTTTCATTATGACGCAGATGCTCTTCTTCACAATATTCGCCTATTCATTCAACTTCCTCTTCGGATTCACGCGTCAACTTTTCCTATGTATAGGCGCTTTCGCCGGAATTGGAGCTTACATTACGGGGATTCTGTTACGTGAGAGCATAGTAGGGGTTGTGGAAAGCGTAATATTATCAACCCTCACGGTAGGTTTTATTGGCTGGTTCGTCAGCTATCTCTCCGTTAGAAGGAGGCTGGTCGTCATATTTACGGGGATTTTTACTCTCGCTATCACACTCGCCTTCAACAACTTGGTTATCGGACTTGTTGATATCACCGGTGGGGAAACAGGGTTTAGGGTTAGGCTGGTGAGTCTAGGCTTGTTGGATAGCCTCCCCCTATATGTGCGTTTTTACTATCTTGCGGCCGCTACCCTGCTTACTACAGCCTTCATATCCTTCTATCTCCTGTCCTATACAAAGATCGGGTATGCCTTTCGTTGCATAATTGACGATGAGGTCAGCTCCGGACTAATAGGAATAGATGTAGCCAAAATAAAGATGATTACCGCGGTTCTAGCCTCGGGGCTTCTAGGGTATGCTGGAGCCTTGTATGGTCTCTTCTCCCAGCTCATAACGCCCTCTTACTATGGGTTCTTATCCCTTGACATACCTGTCCAGCTAATAGTAATCCTTGGCGGAAGGGCAACACTTTTAGGACCTTTCATCGGATCTGCCATAATTTCAATACTAAACGAGGCGCTAAAGTTCCTAGGGCCGCTCACCCAGGTGCTATACGGTTTGATACTGGTTTTGTTGCTGGCCTTTTTCAGAAATGGTATCGTCGACTTTGTTAAAAGGCGGATAGTTCCTTGGTTCTTTTAGCGGAGTCCGTCTTCTCCCTTAACCTCCTCCTTCCTTAGTCCCCCAATCCGGGGCAATGGTCTTCCAGAGTCAGATAGCGCAGCTATGACTACTATCTCGTCAGGGAGGGGGGCGTCTGGAACCCTCACCTCTATGGCGTCATAATGTGAGCGAACAAAGGCGGC
Organism: uncultured archaeon; assembly: GCA_937921685.1. Taxonomy (GTDB): domain Archaea; phylum Thermoproteota; class Nitrososphaeria_A; order Caldarchaeales; family Calditenuaceae; genus HRBIN02. The sequence continues at coordinate 12,857 of CAKZUF010000021.1, read as the reverse complement.
TCTCTTGTAGTGCAGCGGTACATCGATTGGTGTTCCTGGGTGGCCCATTTTGGCGGATGATGGGATTATTGCCTTACACACGTCTGCGCCACCGCACTCTTCTCTAAAGCCTCTTCCAAACTTTGGGTGGAGGATTGCATGTCCATGCTCAAGTTCACCTGCTGTCCCGATAATCGCTGCCTTACCGTAGTTCTCGACCGCGTCTGGTGTTATTCCTAATGCTTCACGGGCCTTCTTCGCTAAGTAGCCCCCGAGGAAATCCCCAGCCTCTATTAATACGGATAAGTCCTCAACATATCTACCTGCGAAAGGATTTTTTATGACAGCGGCCGCCGCGCTTTTTCTGACTGGTCTGCCTAGCTCGTTTCCCATCTCTATATATGTTTCGTCAGTCACTACAACGACTTTTCGTAGGAGAACTCCGTCAGCTATTTTCACCTTACCACCACCTCGTAGTAACTATCTTGTGATCAGTGAAAAACCTTATTGTATCCACCCTGCTATGAGCGTTTCCAAAGAATGATTGCTTCCTTCCCCCTAGTGGGAAGTAGGCCATGGGTTGTGGGACGCCTATATTGACCCCTACATTGCCTACGTTAACGTTTAGACAGAACTCTCTTGCAACCCGTGGGTTTGAGGTGAAGATTGAGGCAGCATTGCCGTATGGAGTATTGTTGTTTATCAGGTCGATAGCTTCGTCGAGGCTTTCAACGCTGAGAATTGTGATTACGGGGCCGAAAATTTCCTCCTTTGCCAATGGTGAGCTGGGGGGAAGGTCTCTGAAAATCGTAGGGCCGATGAAGTATCCTCGGAGGTCTTTCAGCTGATGGTGTAATCGACCATCCAGTATAGGTTTCACGTATTGCTCACCTATCTCTATGTATTTTTTGACTCTTTCCAGCCCCTGCCGAGAAGCCATCGGCCCCATCTCTGTCTCTTTATCCATGCCATAGCCAAGCCTAAGATTAGACTTTGATAGTACCATCTCTATAACCCTCTCTGCACCCTTCACAACCACTAGGATGGAACCGGCCAGACATCTCTGACCCGACATTCCGAAGAAAGAAGAGACCGCCGCGTCGGCAGTTTTAGGCATGTCCGCGTCGGGCATCACCACCATGTGATTTTTGGCTCCAGCGTTTATTGAGGCCCTCTTACCCTCCTTCGCCGCCAACTCGTAGAGTAGCTTTCCCGTCTTTGTGGAGCCTATGAATCCTACGCCCTGAATCCCATTATGCCTTACCAGCCTCTCAGCAACACGCCCATCACCGTGAACTATAGACATAACCCCGGGTGGAACACCTGCCTCCTTGACTATGCGGGCAACCTCGTTAAATATGAGGGGTGTTATCTCGCTTGGCTTGTGAACAACTGTGCACCCTAGTGCGATAGCATAGGGGACATAAGAAGACCATGCGTGAAGCGGGATGTTGAAGGGTGTTATTATTGCAAAACACCCCAACGGCTCCCGAATTAGCTCTTGATCTATGTCGGGCGAGACATTGACCATTTTTTCACCCTTTGCAAGCGTGTAAGCCAATGCAGCGGCAGACTCTACGTTTTCAATGCTTCTCTTAACCTCGGCCACAGCCTCAGCATAGGTCCTTCCATGGTTCTCGACCAAAACGCGGGCGAGCAGATCAGTGTCACGCTCCATCAGACTTCTTATCCGAATAAGATAAGCAACCCTTTCCGACGGCGTTGTTTTCTTGTATTTTTCAAACGCCCTAAGCCCTGACTCGACAGCCTTCTCAATCTCTTCTTGGGTACTGACTGGCACCTGCGCAATTACCGAGTCAAAGGCGGGATTATACACTGGTAGATATTCACTAGCCTTTGACTCAACAAATTCATTATCTATGAAACTTTTTAATACATTCATCGGCATCGTAGTATTGGTTACCTTTATTTAAGATTTTGGCAGTTTAGTCATTGCTAGCTCAGAATGTTTGGGTTTGATAGTAGAATCCAGATGAATAAGAGGTCAAGGGCGAGTATGAAGCTCCACAACGCTATTGCGGCTCCCTCAGAGATGGTTTTCTGAGACGATGTATAGTATTCGTCAAGTTCTAGTTCTTGGGATTCGTATGGCTGGTAAGTTGCTGGGATCTGCTGCTTGGCTTCAGTCTCCGCCACGAAGCCAACCACCCCGCGGCCAGGATGCTCTGTCTTCTCCCATATAACCGGCTTGGTTATCTCCTGATATATTGCCCTAAGGCTGGCGAGAGGTATCATCACATACGTGTAAAACAGCATAGGTAGAATTACGTGCCACCAGGGAGTCTTAACCCGCTCGAGGCGCCCGCCTATGAGCCAAGCTGAAATGTAGACCACATTAAAGAAGGCTGGGAGTATCGCCCATACTGGGAAAACACCGCTGAGGAGTGGGGGTGTGAAGCCGTATAACTCTAGTATCCATAGCCCGGTCAGAGCGAAGCTAACCCAGTTCAACAAAACAACTATCGGTGTGAAAAGCATTAATAGGATGGAGAGAAGTTTAATGAGTCCTATCCTCTTCACAAAGCTAGGCCGCCAAAGAAGTGGCGTGTACTTCCAGAGACTCTGAAGCCAGCCCCTAAACCACCTTGTCCTCTGCCTGAGCCACTTTTTGAAGGTCACAGGTGCTTCCTCCCAATGCCTAGCGTCTATGACGCCTATCTTCATCTTGGCGAGGGTCATGCGGACAGCCAGCTCCGCGTCCTCCGCCACGTTGAGCGAGTCCCAGCCACCCACCTGCACGGCCGCCACCTTCCAGAAGTAGTTGCCTGTCCCACCCAGCGGTGTGTATAGTCCGAGGCGAGCCCTGCCGTTGAGCCAGATACGGAACCAGCCCGCATACTCGTATGCAAAAACCCGCGTTATCCATGAATCCTCCTCGTTGTTTATTCTCAGTATAGCCTGAACGGCATCGTAGCCGTGGTCCACCAGCGCTGAAACAGCCTTCTGGAAGACATCTGAATCAGGTATATCCTCCACGTCAACAATTCCTACAATCTCTCCCGAGCAGAGTTGCAGGGCATCATTCAGGGCACTCGGCTTGGTGGGATAGAAGGCTCTCCGCGCTAGGGCTCTGACATTCCCAGGATATTTCTGCTGCATGAACAGCGATACTCGCTCCCCGAGCGGGTCATCGGTCACTATAACAACCTCCTTAAGACCTGTGGGGTATGCTTGGTGATTTACAAGCACCTCGATAGTCCTCGGTAGGATGGGCTCATTCATAGCTGGAACAATCACGGAGACCTTAGGGAATCTGCTCGGTGGTGTGTGTGGTCTGAAGACCGGTCCAACACCCTTTATAGTCAATAGTATGTGGTAAATCCCCCAAGTGATATAGAAAACAGTGATAGAGTATGCTAGAAACACCAGTGATTGTCGGGTGAAGGCAATTAGAGAGGATAAGACCAGTGACAGGAAGATGGTCGCAACGATTATCCTTCTGCTAGACACTCTTCTCGAAGACAAAAGAATACACCGACTCTAAAAGCAGGTCTCTGATATTCTCTATTGTCCTTTCTCTCGTCGGGATCAGGGTGAAGTAGTCCGGGTTAAGCACCTTTCTAAGCTCTAACGCCTTCTCCTCATCCAGAATGACTATGAAATGTATGCCTAGGTCGACCGCCTTCGAAACCACACCCATTGCATCCGATATATCTGACCTCTCGTCCAAGATCTCTACGGCTACAACTTTATCACCTGAGCGTATCAACGCGTGTACTATATGTGCCATCCTGCTCCTACCTTTTACAACCCTTAAGACCTCAACCTCCACGTTTAGGCTATGCTCTAACTCTGCCTGGATTCTCTGGAGAAGGTCGAGTATCGGTCGAGCCTTTTGCAGGTCCTTGCTCACTGTAAATACTGGGTATCTCTCAACACCAATCTTGTCAAGGGTTGTCAAGTGATCTTTGTCGCATCTCAGAATAGTTAGCGGGTACTGGAATATTGCTCCGCACAGCTGACACCTGAATCCTAGGCCCGGTCGCCCGTAGTCTATTCCCACCCTTTTCAGAGACCTGCCGCATTTCGGACATTTTTCCAGCAGACCCTGAGTGTCTCTAATAAAGTCCTCTACACCACCCATGAACCCGCACTCGTAATGAACCACTAGGTCGACGCGGAGTAAGTCGCTCTGCCTGCAGCTCGGGCATGAGATTTCAAGCCTTAGGGAGGTCGAGCCGCAGACTGAGCATGAAGGAAGCGAGACATATCTTTTTACCTCGAGGAACACATCCCTATAATGTTTCAATACGTTATCAACTTGGATCTGGAATCCTGCTAAGGTGTAATACACGCCGAGGCCTGGCACTTGGACTGGAGTAATCTCCTGCTCAATCCCTTCCTTAAAAAGTAGGAGTACTAGGTCCTTCAAACTGGGTGACGCCTGCGTAGCCACGACCCTTTCAGCGCTCTTCATTCGAGGAATGCCACCTGATAATCGGGTTTATACATGCCTTTTTAAGAGTTTTTCCAGCAAGGACTTACCGTAATCCCTTCTGTGTAGCGTGTTAACATTAGGAATTCGGAAATTGTGTGTGACCAGCTGCATGGCTGTTGAATGGATGCTTAGATGAGGGCTGCGCCATAGCTAACGCTTATATCGTGGCTTTACTCGTTACCTTCTCGGCTTGGCTAGGGATCAGCAACTCGGTATGGTGCTGCTTGTCGGCTGTATCGCCGGTATCATCATTTACGGCTGGCTGGTCTTCTTCAGCCAGTGGGCGCTTCTCGTCCTACAGATTACCGCATTCGCCGGCGTAGCAGCGATACTAGGAGTCCTCGCTTGGATAGGATACACGCTAGCAACGACACCTCCTCCAAAACCGCTTGAGGAGATTGAAAAGGAGCTATCCCAAGAGACAGGCGGCACCAAGCCAGAAGAAAGTAGATAAGAACGCTACCTTGTGAGCTCGTTTTTTATTTCCCGCGCAGCCAAAGCTACAGCCTCCCTGCTATTGTATCTTGGCACCCAGCCCAAGGCCATTAGCCTACCGATGTCTAGGTGCATAAACTTTACGTCGCCGGGCCAGCCTCGGCCGCCAGGCCCACCTACGAATACGTACTCTACACCTTTGAGGTTAAGGGCCTCGCAAACAGTATCGGCAACCTCTCTGACAGTTATGGCGTCGATGCTTCCCACGTTATAGGCCTCGAAGTCGCCTAGCCGCTTCTCAGTCGTTTTTAGTGTTGCCTCTACCGCATCGCCTACCCAGATATAGGACTTCTTCTGCGTGCCGTCCCCTAGTATCTCGAGCCTGTTGGGATTTGCGATGAGCTTTCTGGTGAAGTCGTAGACTACGCCGCGCCTCGCCCTAGGTCCGACTATGTTGGCGTATCTAAGGGCTACTGCTGAGAGGCCGTATGTGTGGGCGTAGGCTGAGAGGAGGGCTTCGCAGGCAAGCTTTGAGGCGCCGTAGGTTGAGATTGGCTTCATGGGTGTGTAGTCCTCGGGCGTTGGTAGTGTTTTTGCCTCGCCGTAGACTGTGGAAGATGATGCGAAGGCTATGAGTGATACGTCAAGCCGCCTAGCCGCCTCTAAAATATTTAGCGTCCCCCTTATGTTGTGCTCCAGGTGTTCTTCGGGGTCTCCCATTCTGACCTCCGGGTTCGCAGCTAGGTGGATTATGGTTTTGCAGCCCCGCAACGCCTTGTCTACCGCCTCCCTATCCCTGATGTCGCCCTCGACTATCTTGAGCAGTCTACTGCCTCCATGGTGTGCAATGTTTACCCACTGGCCGGATGAGAAGTTGTCCAACACCACTGTCTCTACTTGCTGGCTGAGGAGCCTGTCTAAGATGTGGCTTCCTAGAAAGCCGGCTCCCCCGGTGAGGAGAACTGGGCTCTCCATTCTATTCTCTTTGCTGCGTGGAGGCGTTCAACACCCTCTTGATGTAGTTGTTCCGGTTTCTCTCTCTGGGTATTGGTGACTTGTGTGGCCGTGGTTCTATCTTTGGTGTCTGGCTTCTGACCTTGCCTGCCTTTGTTATTGAGCCGTGGGATGGCATTCCAAGACCTAGCTATTCTCCGCGTCTATATTAGCTTTCCGTGAGACTTATGGGGCCTGGGTCCAATGGGAGTGCTTGACGCAAGTTTAAATTTAGGTCGAGCCTAAATTTTCGATGGTGATTCCTACAAAATGAAACTAAGGTTTGTAGTGTTGCTCGCCGTCGTTGCGGTGGCAGTGATTTTTTCCTCTCTGCTGTTGCTGGGAAGCCAGTTTTTCCCCAGTGCTCCTCGCGAAAACTCAGTCGCAGTTACTTGGGGGCTACTCGGCGAGATTGTTTACCGGCTTAGTGACGGCGAGATTCAAGTTGTCCAGCTCCTCCCACCTGGTGTCGAGATTCACGACTGGGAGCCTACTCCCGAGGCTGTCAGAGAGGCTGCCCGGTCGCGGCTTCTCGTCTGGACTGTGGAGGGGTTTGATGACTGGGGTGCGAGGATCGCAGGGTCAGCCGGTGTTAGGAGCTTTAAGGCCTCTGAGGGTGTGGCTCTCCTGAGGCTGGAGGAGGGTGTGGGATATGACGTCCACCTATGGCTGGATCCCCGCAATGTGAAGACCCTAATCGAGAATCTGGCCCGCGAGTTGTCTTTAGAGTTTCCCGAGCTGGCTCCAAGGATTAGGAAGAATGCAGTTGCGATGCTTGGTGAGCTTGATAGGCTGCATGAGGAACTCTCCATTGCGCTGGCCCCCTATAGGGGCCGGGTCCTCGTCACCCAACACGATGCCTTCAGGTATCTGGCGGAGGCTTATAGTCTTAGGGTCATACCGGTGTTAGGGCATGAAGAGGAGGAGCCCACAGCCTCGCACATCATAGAGGTTAGAGAGGCTTTGGAGGGCGGCTGCGCGATATATGCTGAGGATAATTTTGTCCACCCTATAGTCGAGTCTTTAGCTAGGGAGTTTGGTCTAAGGGTCTTGATGCTTTATACGGGGGAGGGTTTGACGCTTGAGGACGTGCGGGAGGGGAAAGGTTATGTCTATTTGATGCGTCTGAATTTACAGGCGTTAGAGGAGGGATTCAAGTGTGGCTGAACCCGTTGTAGTCTTTGATAATGTCTCTATCTCCTATGTCCGAGGCGTCGAGGCTGTTAGTAATATCTCGTTTAGGCTAGGTCCGCGGGAGGTCGTATTCCTATTGGGGCCGAATGGTGGTGGAAAGTCGACGATTCTTAGAGCTATTGTTGGCCTGGTTCGGCCTGTTAGGGGTATTGTCAGGGTTTTTGGGGTTGATGTTAAGAGTTTTAGGGAGTGGTGGCGTGTGGGCTATCTCCCCCAGAATGCTGCGACATTTTTTGAGAGAATGCCGATCAGTGTTGGTGAGTTTCTCCGGGCTTCGAGGGTTGTTAAGGGTGGTTTAAGCCCTGTGGAGGCCCTGAGGCTGGTGGGTGTCGAGTATCCTGAGGGGATTCTTGATCTAAGGATTCACGACCTATCCGGTGGTAATCTACAGAGGGTTATGCTTGCGGCCTCTCTGGTCAACAGGCCTGAGCTGTTGCTTCTTGACGAGCCTACGGTCTTTCTTGATCAGGGTGGTGTTGCCGCGTTTATGCAGCTCTTGGAGAGGCTTCGCGCGGAGTGGGGTCTCTCAGCCATTATAGCTACGCATGATGTTGCGGCCCTGTCGACCTTGGCTTCTCGTGTGATCTGTGTTAACCGTGGAGCTCTCTTTGACGGTGATATTGGTGAGCTGGTTAACTCCGAGCAGCTCTGTAACATCTATGGGTTCCACGTGTATTTGGTTAGGCATGGGCATTAGCCTTGGTTTTTGAGGCTTTTCTCCAGCCCTTTATGCAGAGGGCTTTCTTGGCCGGCTTGGTGGCCGGGTTTATCCTACCCTTTGTGGGCTGTTTTATTGTCCCTAAGAGGCTTTCCCTCCTAGGCGACTCCTCCTCTCATTTTGTCCTGGCTTCTGTGGCTTTGGGTGCGCTGTTCGGTGTTTCGGGGGTTTATCTGGCTTATGTGGTTGTGGTTGTGGGCGTTTTTTGGGCTTTGAGGCTTGTTAGAGGGTTTGGCCTCTCAGGTGACCAGGTTTTGGCGATTCTTTTGTCGTTGAGCGCTGCTGTTGCCGCGGTTGCGATTTCTAGGGGTGCGCGGGTTAGTTTGGGATCTGTCTTGTTTGGGAGTGTTTTGGCGGTAGGGGTTGAGGATATTGTTGCGGGTCTCCTCGTCTCTGTCTTCGCTCTGGTTTTTGTCCTGCATAATTTTGGTGGTGTTTTGCTCTATGCAGTTAGTGAAGAGTTGGCGCGTGTTAGGGGTGTGAATGTTGGGCTGTACGAGGTTTTGTTTGCACTCGTTACTGGTCTTGCCGTGGCAGTTAGTGTTAGGGTTGTGGGCGTGCTTCTCGTTACTGCTCTAATCGTTATCCCGGTGATGGCTGGGGGGGTGCTCGTCTCCTCCATGCGTAGGGCCATCCTATTCTCGGTAGTTTTCGGCGAGGTCGCACTCTTCTTCGGTGTCTTGCTATCTTATTTTCTGGACATTTCTCCGGGCGCTGCGACGGTCTTTGTCTTGTTGGGCGTTTTAGCCATCTCCCTCTTTTTGACTAGGCTTGGTCTACGTCTGTAGGACGATTAGGGCCGCTACAAACGCCGTGTTCCTCGGAGAAGGCATGGTGAATAGGCTTAGAAGCTCCTTAGAACTCTCAGCCTTCCCTAAGACTGGTCAGCCTCAATCTCAAAGGCTCGAAATACTGGAGAATGGGTTTGAGTGGATGAGACCGGCCAAAAATTCGTAGCGTAGACGAAGCCTCCCCGCATTCTATCGTCCTCCGGGACAGACCTTATGGAGCAGCTGCGGCTTATACTGTTGGTGCTTTCCCCTCTAATCTTTCAGGTCGCTTATTTCTTCCCAGCCTTCCTCTTTCTGGTGCTGGCTTTCTTTTTCCGCGGCATACCTTTCTCGTGAGTTGTAGAGTTTGGATGTATTAAAGATTGTCGATCTTGTATCTGTTAGGTGGGGTTATCTAGATTCTTCGGTCTGGAGCAGATTTATTTAATGTATCCACCCCCACTTTTTCTAAATGTAGCGTATTGGCTCCGAGTCTGGACTGCGTGGTCCAATGTAGTTCAGAACCTGTGACCAGTCAATAAAAGACAGTATTGCGACGAGGAAGTTGCTAGGAGTGAGAGGGTGTGGATAGGTGCTCTCCCTTTGTTGCCCGCCATAAACCTGTGAAACATCGCATACCTAGCTTTTCTCTAGCCTCTTTCTACTTTATCCCTTTTTTAGAGTGCTTTCACACCGTTGGCTGGGTCTGACTTAATCCTGTCAAACTCCTCGATTATCCTCTTCGTGATAGGGCCTGGGACTGTCTTTCCTATCTTGACTCCGCTTATCATGGCTACTGGGACTATCTCGGCACCGGTCCCGGTTAGGAAGACCTCACTGCTTGTTAAAAGTTCTGTGGGGGTTATGTCGCGCTCATGTACAGGGATTCCCATTTTTCGGGCTATCCCCATGACTACCGCGCGGGTTATCCCGGGTAGGATTCCTGCGGCTACTGGTGGTGTAAACAGGGCTTCATCCCATACGGCGAATAGGTTGGCTCCAGTTGCTTCTGAGACGAATCCGCGCGAGTCAAGCATGATTGCGTCGTCTGCACCAGCCGCTATCGCCTCCAACTTAGCTAGGATGCTGTTTAGATAGTTGAGGCTCTTGATCTCGTGGGAGGTCGCGTATACCGGGTCCCTCCGCGTGGAGCTGATTATTAGCCTGACACCTGACTCGCGGGCCTTCGCTCCGAGAATCGGTTCAAGCTGTTCAACAATGATTATGACTGAAGGTTTGCCGCATTTCCGCGGATCTAAACCTAAATCTCCGACGCCTCTCGTTACAACCAGCCTGATATATGCGTCGCGGGCTCCATTGACTCTCACGGTCTTGACTACCGAGTCAATCATCTCTTCCACCGTCATAGGGATCTCGAGCCGTATAGCCTTGGCAGACCTGTATAGCCTCTCGACGTGTTCTCTAAGCTTGAATATGACGCCCTCATACACCCTTATCCCCTCGAAGACGCCGTCCCCGTAGAGGAAGCCGTGGTCGAAGACTGAGATCTTTGCAGCGGATTTTGCATAGAATTCTCCGTCGATGTAGACGAGGGGCTCCTGCATAACAGTGCCCGCGACACCGCTGTATAAAAATCTGTCAGGGCGTAGCCCTTGCTATTGTTTTGCTACAGCCATGTTTAGGATGCCGGTTATCGGAGGGGTTGTGACTCCGGCCAAGACTATGATTACTGCGAGTATTCCCATCGGCACTGCCATGCTGGCAGGGGCCTCCTTAACGGTTCCGGAAGACTCACCCCTAGCGAAGACGTACATGAATGCCTTGAGATAGTATCCGAGGGTTAGGGCCGTCCCCAATATGGCTAGTATCGTGTAGAGCATGATGTTGGACTGGAATCCCCCGGTGAAGATCATCCACTCACTGAAAAACCCTGCTAGTGGGGGTGTTCCGGCTATGGAGAGGCCTCCGATAAGGAAGACTGAAGCGGTGAACCACATGGGCCTCATGAGCCCGCCCAGCTTGTTTATGTCTCTCTCGCCCGTCGAGTGCATTATGGAGCCAGCGGCCATGAAGAGGAGGGACTTGGCGAGGCCGTGGGTAACTACGTGTAGGAGTCCTCCAGTTAAGCCGATGCTTGACTGGAGGGAGAGGCCGAAGACCATGTAGCCTATCTGGCTGATGGAGCTGTAGGCGAGAATTCTCTTAATATCCGTCTGGACCAGGGCCATCATCCCTCCCCAGAAAACAGTAACTACAGCCAGAGGCGTAACTATGGGCAGGGCCTGCTGGAACGCGGCCGGCATAAGCTCGATAATGATTCTGGCATAGGCGTACACTCCTGTCTTAATCATCACACCGCTCAGGAGGACGCTGATCGGTGTTGGCGCCTCTGCGTGGGCGTCTGGGAGCCAGCTGTGGAGTGGGAAGAGCGCCATCTTAACAGCCGCCCCGATGAATATGAGGGTCGCTATGCTTAGCATCGCCGGCGACCCGCCTGCAAGAGCTAGGCGGAGGACGTCGAGCTCCACGCTCCCATAGAGAGAGTTGAGCCAGATAATCCCGGACAGGAGCGCGATCGCCCCGACATGCGTCATACCGAAATACTTGAAGCCAATTATACGCGCGTTTCCAGATCCCCAGTAGGCTATGAGGAAGTAGCTGGGGATGAGCATCAGCTCCCAGAAGATGTAGAAGAGGAAGAGGTTCGTCGAGAGTACGACTCCGATCATCCCGGCGACAAACATCATGGTTAGGGAATAGTAGGAGCCTAACCCCCTCTCATGCTCCATGTACCGTATAGAGTATAGTGTCGAGAGGAAGCCGACCAGCGTGATCAAGAGGTAGAACGGATAGCTCAGCTGGTCAAGCCTCAGGGTGAAGGTGAGGCCAAGCTCTGGAATCCAGCTAAACCTCTCCTCCACAACCGCGCCGCCGCTTATTGCCTGGTATAGTAGGAGGCTGAAAAGCATGGGGAAGAAGAGCACGATCGTGGCGAATATTCCGGCGCTGCGCGGGTGTACTACTCTGCCGAAGAAGGCGGCTATAGGTGATAGGCCAAGTGGGAGGGCTATAGAGAGGATAAGGGGGCTGAGAGCCTGTATCTCCATGCTCACTTCGAGCCACCTGTCAACCATAATAAATAGCTGTTTTAGGGGAGGGCTCCGGGGAAAACCTCCTCGGCCAGTTTCTTGAAGGCCTCCTCCAGGTTTCTGACCCTAATGATGAATTTGCTTTCAGGTACGCTCCTGTTCCAAGGTTGGTCTCGGAGTAAGACATATCTGGCGGTCTCGGCTATCCGGGCAGCCTCAACAGGCGAGTCGTCGATAAACACGTCGTGGATTAGCCTGCTCTTCGAGCGGACACCGAGAAAGATGGAGTCGTACTTTACTCCATGATGTCTGAGCCAGCTCTTCACGTAGGGTAGATGTCTTGTCGACCTACCACTAACTATGTCGACCCTGCCAAAATATGCGAGGCGCGCGACCTTTTCTCCGATATTTTCCTCCAGCGGCCTCAGGTGGATCCATCCTCGCCAAACCTCGTCGAACACCTCGTTAAAAGTCTCCAAGGTTATTCCTAAACCACGCCAGAAATCCCACTCACGTATATCCTCGACTGAAAGCCTCGGGTAGCCAAACTTCGAGTTCCAGATCTCAACCCAGCGCCCCATAGAGTCCGACAACACCCCATCTATATCGAGAGCTAGATGGATAGACCGGTTAGAAGGAGCACTACCCTTCTTTATCCTAGTCACACCCCTCACCCATAGGGTTTAAACGTATATTATTTTATCTTCGCTAATTTTATGGACGAGTGAGGACGTATGAGATGGGCTGTAGGGTCGTCACGAGGGCTAAGAGCTCCACAGGGGGAGATTCCAAAGGACTTCCAGCACATTAGGCCCGCACTGGAGCACCTCAAGGTTTTGGACGTCTCGGAGAGGATGAGGTGGATCAAGAGCTTAAGCCTGAATGGACGAGAGAACCTGGAGAAATAACTCATATCGATTTTAGGAGGAGATCATCATCGTTCAAGCCAGTCTAGCGGTGGGTTGACCTTCTCGATCTCCTCCACCATATCTTCGACCCTTGGGTCCATAGGATTTTATATATTGTTTTAATCCCTTATAGCTTTCTTGAGAGATCCTCTACATGTTTGCGTATTGGTTTCTGAGCCTCTAGAGCCCTAGCCTAGTCCTGATCTGCTCGCCTAAATGATGCACTAATGGATTAGTCTCAAGGAGAGGCATAGGAGGGTCTCATACAACGCAGGCCTCCTCGTTACCGTCCCTCACTTTCGGCGTGGTGTGGGGCGAGTCTTAAACACTTCCCGACGGCCTAGTTCTAAC
>CAKZUF010000020.1 GCA_937921685.1 uncultured archaeon | reverse complement strand
AGCAGGCTCCTTCGAGCCGAAGACCTCGAAGCCGCCGTGATAAAACCTCCGCCTCCTACCCCACTGGGGCTCATCCAGCCTATAGCAATCCGCAACGTATCCCAGCCTTATGGGCTGCGGGCTCCTACTCAGCTTACCCGCCACCAGACGCGCTATCGGGGCGGTCATCTCCGGTCTGAGGGCGAGCCTGCGGCCGTGTGCATCCTCGAAGACATACATGTGGCTGAGAATCTCCTCACCAGACTTGACGGCGAAGAGCTCATAATACTCGACCGGCGGGGTCTCAACCTCCCTGTACCCGTAGAGCCGGAAGAGAAGCCTCACTGTCTCCACTAGCCTCCTATGCAGGGGAATCTCCTCAGGAAGGATGTCATCCATTCCCCGGGGAGGAGTCAGCGGGACCTTCACCAACCATCCATGCAGAGAAACAAAAACCACCATATAAAAGACCACCCATGAAACCCCACGACAGGCTCGGAAAAGAAGCAAAGCTGACATGCAACTACCGCAAATACATAACGTTAAATCCACGGAAAACCATACCAATACATGTGGGCCCGTAGCTCAGGCAGGAAGAGCGACGGGCTTTTAACCCGTAGGCCGAGGGTTCAAATCCCTCCGGGCCCGCATTTTTAATCATTGTAATAATAAGAAGTTAGTGGTGGGGGAGAGGATTGAGGGAGGGTTTGGTTGGATGGCGTGTCTAGTAGTCCGCGTCTTCTGAGATAGTCTTCGAGTTGCCGCTGCTTTCTTAGAATCGTGAACCCTATTGGCCGGTAGAATCTCAGCTGTCCCCGCTTTGATATGGATATAGTATACATTCTTCTTTATAAGTGTCATGCAGCAAGTATGGTCCCGAAGGATGGGCTATAGTTTGTACAGGAATGCTTTGAGAATGATTTAGTGAAAAAGGGGAGTAATGGATGGTCTATAGCCGAGTTGAGGGGCCTGTACCGATACTTAGTGGGATAGTTGCTCAACGAAGAGGCTTAAATAGATATTCTCCAAGAGGATTATATTGTGGCTCTTCCCCTCGAAGATGTTAAAGTATTAGACTTTACAAGAGTTATGGCTGGCCCATTTGCAACAATGCTTTTAGGAGATCTTGGCGCGGATGTTATCAAGATTGAACCTCCTGGAGGAGATGATACCAGGAGCTGGGGGCCGCCATGGATAGGTAGGGATTCCGCATACTTCATGAGCACTAATAGAAACAAGAGAAGCATAATCATCGACTTGAAGAATCCCAGGAGTAGGGAGGTAGTAGAGAGGCTTGTTAAGAGGGCAGATGTGGTTTTAGAAAACTTTAGGCCCGGAGTGGCAGAGGAGCTAGGCATAAGCTATGACAAGCTTTCGAGAATAAACCCCCGCATAATATATTGCAGCATATCTGGGTTCGGGCAGAGCGGTCCATATCGCGATAGGCCTGGATACGATTTGGTAGCTCTGGCGATGAGCGGACTTATGAGTATTACGGGCGAGGCTAATAGGCCTCCGGTAAAGTTCGGGGTGCCGATAGCAGATTTAACCACAGCATTGTTCGCAGTCATCTCAATACTCTCAGCACTCTATTGGAGAGAGAAGACTGGTAAAGGTCAATACATAGACATGGCCATACTAGATGTCCAGATCCTATTGCTAAGCCATCAAGCATTCAACTATTTCGCAACGGGTGAGGAGCCAAAGAGAATGGGCTCGGCACATCCAAATATCGTGCCATATCAAGCATTCGAGACCAGTGATGGATACATCGTGATTACGGTTGGAAGCGAGAAGTTATGGGAGAAATTCTGCAGGGCTGTGGAGAGAACTGACTTCCTTGACAACCCAAAATTCAGAACAAACGCGGACAGAGTAGTCAATCGAGAAGAACTTGTAGAGGAGTTAAGCAGGATGTTTAGATCTAAGCCTACAAGCTTCTGGCTGGAAGTATTGGAGAAAGCTGGAGTACCAGCTGCCCCTGTCCTAACTGTTGGACAGGCATTAAATAATGAGCATGTAAGATACCGTGGGATGGTGGTCGAAATAGAGCATCAAGAGGCAGGTCTCATCAAGATGCTTGGAACACCTTTTAAGCTATCCGAGACGCCTGGCAGAGTCAGAGCACCACCACCAATTAGAGGCCAGCACACATATGAGATCCTTAAAGAGCTTGGCTTCACGGATGAAGAAATAAGAGAGTTAATGGATGCGCGTATAGTAGAATAATGATCTCTCAGCAATTCTTGGACAATTGACCTCCATAACATAACTCTATAGTTATCCAGCTATAGAAGCGATTGCATCCTGTCGTGGTGTGTATTATGGCATGAGTATGGTGTCCAGCACAAGGCGTTTTCTTGTAGGCCTATCAGCATACATGGGACCATCCCACGCTAGTAGTATAGCGTTCAGGGGGCTATTAGAGGTCTTGTTGTGCGAAGATTTTTTAGCAAAGGCGAGAGATAAAAAGGCCAACGCGACGAGGCTTCCTATGCATAAGACAGGTATCAGTGGGCCGAGGCTCCTTGCCAAATATATCCCCGTCGGCCCTAGGACCAGCAGGGTAGGGTCTAGTGAGTGTATCATTAGGATTCGGGCGCTTTCCACAGGGTTGGCCAGCAGCAGGGCTGTGATTTCTGTCATGCGCAGCCCAGCCATTATCGCGGAGCCCATGACTAGGAGTTCGTAGACCACCACCATTGTCAGCCAAATTAGGATTGTGGCTGCTAGTGCATGGAGGTCTCTCAGCAATTCCTAAATACTTCTCCCAACTCTTGAACGCACTATCAAGTGAGGGCATCGAATTCCGCATAGAGGGCGTGGTCAATATACATGAGGCTCGCGGGGTCTTGACTGCAAAGCAGGAAGCACTACTCATGACTGCTCTGAGGGAGGGCTACTTTGACACTCCTAGGGGGACTGACTCTCATAGGCTGGCTAAGGAGCTTGGCCTCTCACCCCGGGCACTTTCCGTTAGATTGCGACGCGCAGTAAAGCGGATCTTAAAGGAGTATTTAGTGGAGAGACCAGCGTTGAGTCAAAAGACAACAACCTACTAAGAGCTAGAGAAATCACAACTTAAGGGCATCAAGATTAGATCTGCGTCTTACCCCTCCGCAACTGTGTATAAAGCCCTAGGGCTGCTATAACGGCTGTTAAGGTGGTGGTGATGAGTAGGGGTATGCCGAGGATGTTGAATGTTTGTATGAGGATGAGGCTTCCCAAGAGGACTGTTGTGAAGGCTAGGATCTGGTCGGAGAGTAACAGGCCTATAATGAATAGAATCATGCCTACAACTATGCCGAGAGCCATGGGTGCCCCTAGACTCAATCCCAGAGTGTATCCCAGTATGCCGAGGGCAACCCCAATACCGAGCCTGAGCATGAAGATTGCTAACAACCCTCCTAAGACGAAGCCCAATATTGCCGCAATTAGGGTCAGTGGACCGCCTAAATAAGGGTAGAGAAGTGCTGCAGTGATAAGGGCAACTACCAATCCGCCTGCCACGAATACTAAAGTCTTCGCCATCTTCCTACCAATGAAGATCAGAGCTAGAGAAACCACGACCAACAGGGCAAAAGCTATAAAAGCGGTAGGCTGGGGCAAAGACGAGAACAATAGATCCAACCCAGGATGCAAGGCTCCTCCAGGTATTCTTCCTAAGGCTCTGACTTATACATGAGGGCGACGATTACGTTACCGTCATCCAGTTTGCACGCCCACTTTCAAAAACCTGCGACTCTCAATCTATAGTTTGTGGCACATTTTCAAGACGGTGGGCAAGTGTGGTCTAGCCGCTTTGTTGCTAAGATATCTGTTTTATATTTAAGACTTATATGTAAGCAACTTCACCTCTCATTATGTGAGTGAGCGTTATATTTTTGGTTCTAGAGAGTGGGTTCAGGCTTTTGTAAACATATTGAACAGTGATAAGGAGTATGAGTCTGCTGCGAGGGGTTGGGAGGACCCTATTATCCTTGCGATAACTAGCCTCCCGCCGCCGGTTAAAGAGCACTTTAAGGCGGAGCAGGTTGCTGTTTGGCTTGACCTCTACCACGGGAAGTGTCGCGGTTTTGAGATATTGTCGAGGGCCGAGGAGAAGGAGGCCCCCATTGTGATTATGGGCTCTTATGATGTCATGAAAAAAGTAGCATTAGGCAAGCTGAGTCCCACGGTGGCGGTGATGACTGGACAGCTGAAGGTTAAGGGTAATGTAGCCAAGCTCCTCTCTAATGCGGCGGCCTCCTCCGCCTTCGTCAACGCTATCAAGAAGGTGCCTACCGAGTTCCTGGCTTGAGGTGTCTCTATGCGGGCAGTTAAGTGGTATGGCCCCTTCGACCTGAGGGTTGAGGAGGCGCCTGAGCCAGCCATCAGGCAGGATGAAGACGCATTGGTAAGGCCTACGGCAGCGGCTATCTGCGGAACGGATTTACACGTCTACACTGGAGCTCTGACGGTTGTGCCTGGAGGGGTTTTAGGGCATGAGTTTATGGGTGTGGTGGAGAGGGTCGGCAGGGGTGTCAAGCGCTTCAGAGAGGGTGACAGGGTAATAGTATCTGCCTGGATTGCTGATGGGACTTGCTGGTTCTGCCGCAGACAATTGCATACCCAGTGTGAGAATACGAACATCTTTGGAATGGGCCCTGTCTATGGTGAGAGTCTTGACGGTGCTTTCGCAGAGCTTGTCAGGGTTCCATACGCCGACACCGTGATGATTAAGGCTCCAGAAGGTGTCCCTGACGAGAAGCTAGTTATGGTGAGTGACGCACTGCCAACAGGTCACGACGCAATTGTCAACGCCGGCATGGAACATGGCGACATAGTGGCCGTTCTGGGATGTGGTCCTATCGGATTGTTGAGCGGCATGTGTGCAGCCGCTTTCGGAGCCTCTCAGGTGATAGCTATCGACATGGTGGAGGAGAGGCTGGACGCGGCTAAGTCTCTCGGATTCACCACGATCAATGCATCGGAGGTGGACCCTGCTGAGGAGGTTCGGAATATGACTGATGGGCGGGGGGCTGACATCGTTGTAGAAGCTGTTGGAAGGACTGTGGAACCGCTACGCACGGCTATCGATATGGTGAGGAAGAAGGGGACAGTCTCGGTCGTCGGCTTCCATCTCCAAGATTATAATATTCCAGTGGGGGGGCTGTGGCTGACTGAGAAGAGGGTCGTTTTCTCCATCGGCAACCCGATAAGATGCGGAGAGAGGCTAACCAGGCTCATAGCGAGCGGAAGGATTGACCCGAGCAAGATAATATCACATAGGGTCGGCTTGGAGGATGTTCCCAAGGGCTTTGAGCTCTTTGAGAAGAAGAAGGCCTTGAAGGTTCTTGTAAAGTATTAGCGCTGGGTCTGCGTCGGTACCTCTATCTCCTCTTTATACTCCCTCTCAGGCGGCTCGCAGCCCTCCAGCCATATGGCAGCAAGGGTCTCGAGGTCCGGTGGGGTTAGGTTTGCCTCGCTGTCAACCTTCACGTCTACGACAGCCGGTCTCCCGGCCGTCGCAGCCTCCTCAAGCGCCCCTCTAAGGTCCTCCGCCCTCTCGACTCGTATGCCCATGCAGCCCATAGCCTCGGCGACAAGGTCGTGCCGCACATCCGTAAAGTCTACACCGATGTATCTGGAGCCGAAGTATAGTTTCTGGGCACCCTTTATCATTCCCCACTGAGCATCGTTGAAGACTATTGCGACTATCTCGGCTTTGAGCCTCGCGGCGGTCTCGAGCTCTTGTACATTGAGCATGAATGCGCCGTCTCCGGTTAAAAGGTAGACGGATCTCTCTGGCTTAGCGATTTTTGCTGCGATGGCGTATGGGAGGCCTGAGCCGAGGTGGCCTGAGTCTGCAGCCCATAGGAAGGTGTTGGGCTCGTAGATCCTGTTGAGGTAGTGTGCCCAGACTGCTGTGTTTCCTCCGTCCACCACACTGATAGCGTCGCGGGGGAAGAATCTCCTAGCCTCGTAGACGACCCTGAGCGGGTGTATCGGATGGGAGCTCTTTAGTGCAATCTCGAGGAAGCCCCTCTCCCACTCCTCGGTCAGCTTCCTAAGCTCCGACAGGTCTCTCACAGGCTCGATACGCATAGCCCGGAGCTCCTCAATTAGCTGGCGGAGTACAGCCTTTGCGTCTCCGACGAGCGCGAGGTCAACCGCCCTATTCAACCCAATCATCTCGGGGTCGATGTCTATCTGTATCCACCTTTGAACCCCAATCTCTCCCCAGGGGGGTGAGCGCCCCCACATATCTGTGTCCCCCAGCTTGCCTCCAACATGCAGCACGACGTCCGCCATCGACTGTGCAGCAAGCGCTCCCGGGCTACCAGGAATCAGGCAGTACTCTGAATCCTCAGGGACCGCACCTCTACCTGAGAGGCTCGTCACGACAGGAGCTTTCAGAAGCTCAGCCAGAACCTTAATCTCCTCAGATGCTCCACTCCTAAGCACTCCAGCCCCCGCGTGTATCAGCGGAAGCTTGGCGTGGGCTAGCATCACCGCGGCCTCCTTGACTAGGGCAGTGTCAGCTTGGATCCTGTGGGTAGGCCTGTACATGTGAGGCGGGTGGATGCTCTTCTCAGGCTCAATCTCCATCTCGCTGAATACGACATCAGATGGGACGTCTAGGTGGACAGGCCCCGGCCTACCGGACAACGCCGTTCTAAAAGCCCTTTGAACCAGTTCGGGAATCCTAGAAATGTGATTTATAACGGCGCTCCACTTAGTGATTGGCTTGAAAAGGCCGTGCTGGTCAAGCGACTGCATACTCCCGTGCTCGGGATAGATTCTGAAGCTCTGGTTCTGTGCAGAGATTATGACCATCGGTATGCTATCGGCGAACGCGGCGTAGACACCAGGCACCATGTCCGCCGCCCCCGGACCGACAGTCCCGGTACAAACCGCTACTTTTCCAGTGACACGGTAGTAGGCATCTGCCATGTGTGCCGCGGCCTGTTCATGTCGAGTCATCACAAATTTCATTCCACGCTTGGTACCTATCCTGTAGATCGCGTCGTAGAAGGGAATACACCTGTCTCCGGGAATTCCGAATACATACTCCACACCCTCCTTCAGGAGACACTCGACCAGTATCTCTCCGCCAGAGAGTCTCGCCAAACGGTTCACCCGCCTCTATTTATCATTTAGCAGGTATATTAATAATGTCCTTGCAAAGGCTTATTAGAGTTGTAGGGGCCTAAGCCTTGGTGACTATTAAATGACCGATGGCTCAGCCTTGGTCTTAGGAGGTGCGGGTGACATGGGAAGCGGGGTGGTGGAGGAGTTGGTGAAGCTGGGGGTTCGGGTCGATATCGGGGATATCAACATAGCGAGGGCCAAGAGCATAGCCCAGTCGCTCAGGGATACTGGTGAGGTGGGGGTGGTCAGGGTGGATGCGTCATCTAGGGAAGAGTTAACCGATATTGTTAAGGGGTATGACGTGGTAGTCAATGCTATCGGCCCCTTCTACAAGTATGGCTATGTTGTCGCAGAGACGCTGATAGCCTCTGGCAAAAACGGGGTAGACCTGTGTGACGACCATGACGCGGCCGATCAGATCCTCGGACTTTCCGAGCAGGCCGTAAAGAATGGGGTGACATACATAACTGGACTTGGGTGGACGCCGGGTCTCTCCAACATACTGGCCAAGATGGGTGTTGAGGAGCTTGGGGGCGAGGCTGACTCTATCGATATAGGATGGTTCGGCTCAGCCGCGGACTCTAGGGGTCTGGCCGTAATCATGCATCTTTTCCACACCATGACAGGTGAGGTCCCAATGTTTCTTGACGGTCATATGGCGATGGTCAAGGCGGGTTCTTCAGGGATGGTTTTCGAGTTTCCAGTTGTTGGTAAGCTGAAGCTATACTACGTGGGGCATCCCGAGCCTTTAACAATACCCCGACACCTCAGGATCTTGAAGCGGGTGACTATTCGCGGCTGTCTGATACCGGAGTGGCAGACCGGACTTGCGAAGCTGTTCGTCAGACTAGGGTTGACGTCTACTGGGAAAAGGATCGAGAGGCTTTCGAGGTTCATCAACAGGATAGAAGACGTGTTCAGGACGGGTGGGGTAGCTTTGAGCGGGGTAAAAGTAGCTGTCGAACGGGGTGAGAAGAGGGTTAACTATGCATCTGTGAACAGAATGCGAAAACTCACCACCGCCCCAGCGGCCCTAGGCGCATACCTAATCCTCAAAGACCAGGTGGTGGAAAGTGGCGTATTTCCACCTGAAGCCATCATAGAGCCCCGCCCCTTCCTCGAGAAACTTAAGGCCATGGGGGTCGCGGTTACGACGGAATAGAATCCAATCCTCCCCAAACACCCTATGATCTAAAGTTTATATCAAATGGAAATTTGTGAGTTTATTGGCACGGGTAGTGGCCGTGCCGGGGTTGTGGCTCGCTTTGGATATTATAGTGTGTGTGAAGTATGTTCCCGACGTATCCTCTGCAGAGTTGAAGGTCGATAGCAGTGGGAGGGACATAGATAGGCGGGGGCTGAGTTACGACATAAACGAGTGGGATGACTATGCTTTGGAGGCCGCGCTCATGTTGAGGGAGAAGCATGGTGGAAGTGTGACCGCGGTTTCTATCGGCGGCGAGGAGGCAGACAGGATACTTAGAAGATGTCTCGCTAAAGGAGCAGACAAGGCCGTCAGGATAGGAGACCCTAGAATCAACCTCTACGACCCCTTCACAGTCGCCAAAGTACTCTCAGCAGCTGCAAGGAAGATGCCCTTCGACCTAATACTCACAGGGGTCCAGGCGAACGACGACGGATACGCCATAACCGGCCCAGCCATAGCACAACACCTCAACCTCCCACACGCCACCCTTGCGAAGAAGATCGAAATCTTGGACGGCCGGGCTGTCGTTAACAGGGAGCTGGAGGGCGGGGTTGAGGAGGTCGTGGAGCTTGACCTGCCGGCTGTGATCACGGTACAGACAGGCATTGTTGAGCTTAGGTATGTCTCGGTGCTCGGGATTAGGATGGCGATGAGGAGGGAGGTTAGGGTCATGTCTCTCGACGATCTCGGCTTGAGTTTAGAGGAGGTTGGCGAGCCTTGGATACTTGTCGAGGAGCTATATGCTCCGAGGGTCGAGAGGCGTGTCGAGTATGTCAGAGGGAGCCCTGAGGAGGTGGCTTCAAAAATCATCGAGGTTTTAAGGGGGAGGGGGCTGCTGTAGATGGGCGAGGTTATTGTTCTTGCAGAGCATAGAGGCGGTGAGGCACGGGAGATTACGCTCGAGGCGCTTGCAGCGGGGCGGAAGATTGCCGAGAGGACTGGCTTGAAGGTAGCCGCGCTAGTCCTCGGCTCCGTGGTTGAAAGAGTTGCGGAGCAGCTATCCGAGTACTGCGACACGGTATTACTGACCGAGGATGAGAGGCTCGCACAATACCACTCCGAGAACTATCAACGGGTCATATCCCACATTGTCCGGGAGAGGAGGCCCAGGGTCTTGATAATGGGACACACCTCGTTGGGGATGGACCTAGCGCCCAGACTGGCCGTAGAACTGGGATTCCCACTTATCACTGACTGCATCGACGTGGAGTTCGCGGATGGGCGTATCTATGCCACACGCCAGATGTATGGAGGAAAGCTTAACGCTAGGGTCAGTGCCAGAAGGGCTGAGGGCTATATCGTAACTGTGAGGGCAGGTGCCTTCCGCCCAGGCAAGGCTGCCGGCAGGGGCGTCGTCGCGAGGGTGGCTCCACCGGACCTAGTAGGGGAGGCGAGGATGAGGGTTAAGGGGGTGGTCGCCCCCGCAGAGTCTGGGGTCTCGATAGAGTCCGCAGACGTCATAGTAGCTGTAGGGCGCGGGATAGGTGAAAAGATAAACATACCTCTGGCTGAGGAGTTGGCTAGGCTACTTGGCGGCGTAGTCGCTTGTTCGAGGCCGATAGTGGATAAGGGCTGGCTCCCACCAGACAGACAAGTAGGCTCCTCGGGGAAGACTGTTAAACCAAAGCTCTACATCGCCCTGGGCATCAGCGGAGCCTTCCAACACATAATGGGTATGATGAACTCCCAGCTAATAATCGCAGTAAACAAGGACCCTAACGCACCAATATTCAACGTAGCCCACTACGGCGTGGTTGACGACCTCTTCAAGATAACTCCAGCACTAATAAAAAAGATCAAGGAAGTTAAGGGCATGAAATAATGGACTGCTTTGCTGCCTAGTACTGGTAGAATCCTCTACCTGTTTTCTTTCCCAGCCAGCCCTTGGAGATATAATCCCTAAGAAGTGGGCAGGGCGAATACATCACCAACCCAAATTTCTTGTAGAGCTCCTCTAATTTCTGGACCACCAGGTCTATCCCCTTTTTATCGGCATACTCACAAGGCCCCATCGGCCACCCCGTCCCTAGCTTCATTCCCGTATCGATGCTTTCAGGGTCTGCTACATCCTCATGGACAAGCCAGGCCGCCTCATTAACAGCAACCGCCCAAGACCTCTCCACGTCATACTCATCGGAAAGCTCAAAGCGGATGCGAGGCCTGCCCTTTGACCAGTCATAAAACCCTCCACCAGTCTTCTGGCCTAGCTTCCCTTGCTTGACGAGGGGTTCAATAACTTCTTGGCATGGCTTAAACCTCTCACCATACGCTTGGTAAAGCACATTTCCGACCTCGTATGCGATGTCAAGCCCGACGAAGTCGCAGAGCTCAAACCAGCCCATAGGAAACCCTCCAGTATATTTTATGGAGGCGTCTATCCCCTCAATACTCGCCTCACCCCTATAATAGGCCCAGAAAGCCTCATTGAAGACCTGGCCAAGGACCCTGTTTACAATAAACCCGCGTGCATCCTTCTTACACAGGATGGGCGTCTTACCCAGCGCCCTACTCAGGGCAATTATCTTATCGACGGTTTCTTGGCTAGTCTTGTCGCCTTTAATGACCTCGATGAGGTTCATGAGCTGGGGCGGGTTAAACCAGTGCATCCCTGCGACCTTGTCAGGCCTGCCAGTTGCCTCGCCCATCTCGCTTATGCTGAGGGTGGAGGTGTTGGATACTAAAATCGTGTGTGGGGGTGCGATCTTGTCCACTGTACTGAATATCTTCTTCTTTAAATCCATCTTCTCAGGCACTGCCTCGATGACAAGGTCAACATCGCCTGCAGCCGTCTCGTAGGAGGTGGTTGGCTTGATCCTCGACAGCGCTGTATCGGCATCCTCCTTCCTAATCCTCTTCTTTTCTACAAACTTTCCAAGGCTCCACTCTATATTCTGCATAGCCTTCCTCAAAATATCCTCACTAATGTCTACCAGGTTCACGTCATACCCCCTCATGGCGAAAACTTGAGCTATGCCATGCCCCATCATCCCAGCTCCAACAACAGCTACTCTCCTGATCTCATGCGACAATAATGCTCACCGCAGTAAGGAGAAACGCGTACAAATATATACGTCTTAGTCTAACCACTCAACTACACACTCGCTGTCAACGGCTTAAAGACGTAAGCTATTCTCCCGTCTGGGAACTGTTTTGGGACCATTTTCAGCTCCATGCCTATCTTGATATCCTTCTTCTTCACATCGGTGAGCCATGCCAGCGCCTTTATCCCTTCCTTGAGCTCGGCTACAGCGACCGTGTAGGGCTGCTCCTCTTGGAAGCTCTTGGGCCTAACTATGACGTGAGTATAGGTGACGAGCCTTCCTTCCCCGCTCAGCTCTATCCACTCCATATCAGAGGAGAGGCACTCGCCGCAGTCCGCTGCGGGGGGGAAGTGGAGCTTGCCGCAGTTTCTACACTTCGTCGCCAAGATCTTACCCTCCTTCAAACCTTCCCAGAACCGTAGAGTCTTGCTGATGGGAATATTGTATGTTATTTCGAGCTTGCGCGATTTTATTACGGGGAGCTCAGACATACTTCTCACTCATCTCCTCAGGATGGTCACATAGCAGTAATGTCCAGTCCCACCTACGTTATGTGTCAGGGCTATATAGTTCTTCATGGGTACTTGGCGTGCAGATGGTTTAACCTCCTCCCTCAACTGCTTAGTCTGCTCCGCTATCATCGAGACCCCTGTAGCACCTATCGGATGCCCCTTCGCCTTCAACCCCCCATCCACGTTGACAGGAATCCTACCCCCTATCTCGGTCTCACCCTCCCTAATCATCTTCACCCCCTCGCCCCTTCTACAGAATCCCAAGTCCTCATATGCTAGGAGCTCAGCTATCGTGAAACAGTCATGCACGTTGGCTGAGTCTATCTGGTCTGGGCTGACACCAGCTATCTTGTAAGCCATTTGAGAAGCCTTTACGGCCGCGTCTAAGCCTATGAAGTCACTCCTCTGGGAGAGGGTGCTGGACCCTGAAGAATATCCAATACCGGCTATCCAGACGGGGGTGTCAACCCTGAGCTCCCTCACCTTCTCATCTGAAGCGAGTACTAGTGCGGCACTTCCATCGGTGATTGGGGAGCAGTCATAGAGCTTCAGCGGCCAAGAAATCATGTAGGACGATAAGACATCTTCCACACTGATTTCCTTCTGAAGGTGCGCTAGAGGGTTTAGAGCAGCATACTTGTGATTCTTAACAGCGACTAGTGCGAGGTCCTCCTCTGTTGCGCCATACTTGTTCATGTAGGCCGTGGCGTACAGCGCGTAATAGCTCGGAAAGGTCATGCCAAAGTATTCAAACTCCCACAGATACGAGCCCGCGCGCCCAATCAACTCGACTGCCAGAGGGGTCTCCACCTCCCTCATCTTCTCAACCCCAACAACCAGCGCTAAATCCACCGCACCACTCGCTATAGCAGTGTATGCAGAGTATACAGCCGCGCTACCAGTCGCACATGCCGCC
Organism: uncultured archaeon; assembly: GCA_937921685.1. GTDB lineage: Archaea > Thermoproteota > Nitrososphaeria_A > Caldarchaeales > Calditenuaceae > HRBIN02. The sequence continues at coordinate 51,294 of CAKZUF010000020.1, read as the reverse complement.
TCAACCCTCACAAGACCCGCCCCTGTCAGGCCACAGTACTCAGCAATAGCAACAGCCGGCAGGGGCTCCTCATACCAGACCCCGATAGACCCGACAGTAACATACGGTATGTCTTTGGGAGTTAGCCCCGCATCCTCGAGAGCGGGCTTAACGGACTCGAATGCGAGCTCTTTAACGTTGACATCCTGTCTGTCACCAAACCGGCTTTGCCCCACACCAATAACTGCGACCCGCCTCATGCCTGCCCTCCCGCGTCTCAGTCACCTTTAAACTCTGGCTTCGACCTCGACATGAACGCCTCTATCCCCCTCTTCACATCGTTCGTGGAAAATAGTAGGCCCATCAGCGCGGACTCCAGCCTCAGCCCCACCTCAAGCGGAACTTGACTGCCGAAGTTCAGGGCATACTTTGCATACCTCAACGCTATAGGCGGCCCCTCCGCCAGTTTCCTAGCCAGAGACATTGTTTCCTCTCTGAGGTTTTCGAAAGGCACCACCTTGTCCACCAGCCCTATTCGGAGAGCCTCGTCAGCCTTTATCCTCTCACCGAGGAATACTAACCTCTTAGCATTCCTCAGCCCAATAAGCCTCACAAGCTTCTGAGTCCCACCCCAGCCCGGTATTATCCCCAGGTTAATCTCGGGGGAGCCCAGCTCGGCATGCTCAGACGCTATCCTGAAGTCGCAAGAGATTGCCAGCTCAAGCCCTCCTCCAAGGGCGTATCCGTTAATGGCAGCAATAACTGGCTTAGACATCTCCTCTATAGTAGAAAAGACCTTCTGCCCCTTCCTTGACAGCTCCTCCGCAAGCGTAGGGGTGGCTTTCGGAAAGGCTGTGATGTCAGCGCCTGCGCTGAAGGCCCTGTCACCCTCCCCAGTAATAACCACACACCTGACCCCCGGGTCGTTCTCAACAGTGTTCAAGGCATCAAGTAGCTCCAAAATCATGTCCTCATTAAAAGCGTTCAGTCTGTGTGGCCTGTTCAGTATTATCCAAGCTACACTGTCTTCCCGCTCGAGTTTAATAGTCTCATAAGAAGACCGGGACAACGTTCACCACACCCCTAATATTTCTGCAGCAGATATTTCAATATTGTGAGCTTCTGTATCTCTGAAGTCCCCTCATATATCTCCGTAATCTTAGCGTCCCTGAAATACTTCTCCACCCTGTACTCACCCATATATCCGTAGCCTCCAAGCGTCTGGATTGCCGCGTCGGCAGCCTCCACGGCAACCCTACTCGCGTAGAGCTTCGCCATCGATGTCATCATGGGGTCCATCTGCCCCTTATCAATCAGTGACGCAGCCTTGTAGGTGAGGAGTCTCGCCGCCTCTATTTTGGTCGCGATCTCGGCGAGCCTACACCCAATCTCTTCAAACTGCACTATAGGCTGGCCGAAAGCCTCCCTAGTCTTAGAATATCTAAGCGCTATCTCAAAGGCTCCTTGGGCCGTTCCAACCGCTTGAGCTGCTACAATAGTCCTGCTCCGGTCGAAAAACTCTAGCGAGTGGTAGAATCCGCGATTAAGCTGGCCCACTATATTCGCATCAGAGACCTTTACGTCCCTGAGTGAGACCTCCCCAGTGGCGGTACACCTTATGCCGAGCTTATTCTTCTGTTTCGTCACCTCGAGGCCAGGAGTCCCTCTATCGACTACGAAGAGGGTCTGTCCACGATAGGTCGGCCTGACACGAGTATCTGTCTGGCAAAGAACTATGATGAAATCTGCTATAGGCGCATTTGTTATAAATGTCTTGGTCCCGTTTATCCTCCACTCGTCACCATATTTGACGGCGGTCGTGTCCATCTTGGTAAGATCACTACCTCTCGCAGGCTCTGTAAATGCTGCGGCCGAAATGTACTCTCCCCTCGCAACCTTAGGTATGTACTTCTCCTTCTGCTCCTCTGTTCCATGCACAAGTATTAGCTCGCTTCCAAAAGACCCGATCATGGTTGCCAAGCCGAGGGAAGAGTCCGCCCTACACATCTCCTCGACCACGAGGCAGGCCTCGAGGTATCCATAGCCCTGCCCACCATATTGCTCTGGAATGGCGATGCCAACAAAACCGAGGCTCGCAGCCTTCTTATACAGCTCTATTGGAAACTCCTCTTTCTGGTCTAGCTCCATCGCCAGTTCAGGCTTAAACTCCTTCTCACAAAATTCTCTTACAGCCCTCTTAATCTCTAACTGCTCCTCACTAAGACTAAAATCCATAAAGGCTCAATATAACAAATTACGTTCAGGGTTATATAAGCGTTAAGTGAACACTTTCCTCGAATTCGTCAGAATCAGGTCTTCTCATTCACGTGATTTTCAACCGTAATTGGGCCGCATAAAAAGTTTTTATACAAAGGAAAATATATTGGGGGTGTATGGAGGAAAGAAGTAGCTTTCTGGAAAGGCCTTGGTTTAAGTTTTGGCCTGAAGGTGTTCCTAAGACACTCGATTACCCGAACGTTCCATTACACACTCTCCTAGAGGGGAGCGCGAAAGAATTTCCAAAAAAGACCTGCATCATCTTCTTTGGAAAGAGAATCACGTATAGTGAGCTGAGCAACCTTGTAGACCGTTTCGCAACTGCTCTCCACCGTCTGGGAATCAGGAAGGGAGATGTAGTCGCCCTCTACCTCCCAAACATGCCCCAGTTCGTGATCGCCTACTATGCCGTTCTGAAGCTGGGAGGTATCGTGTCCGGGGTTAGTCCCCTAGTCGTTGAGAGAGAGCTCGAGTTCCAGCTTACAGACTCCGAGGCGAAGGCTATCGTCCTGCTCGATGCCCTCTATCCGAGGTTTGAGAAGGTTTGGGAGAAGACCCAGGTCAAGTTTGCAGTGGTGGCGAGGTTAGGTGAATATATGCCCAGGATTAAGGCAGTTCTGGGAAGCCTACTTAAGAAGATACCCACGGCTAAGGTTCCGTCGAGGCCGAACATCTACTTCTTCAGAGACTTGGTCGAGAAGACTCCTCCAGAGCCGCCTACAGTAGAGATTAACCCCAAGGAGGACCTCGCCGTGCTCCAATATACAGGCGGTACGACAGGCTTGCCGAAGGGCGCCATGCTGACGCATGAGAACCTAGTGGCCAATGCGGTTGGGTGTGCGGCCTGGCTTAAAGCTGAGAAAGGGGTTGATGTTGGGCTCGCCGTCCTACCCTTCTTCCACATATACGGCATGACAGTCGTTATGAACTTCACATTATACTCGGGGGGGACGATGGTTGTTTTGCCGCGGTTCGACGTCCTCGAGGTGTTAAAGTCGATTCAAAAGTATAAAGTCACACTATTCCCAGGTGTCCCGACACTATACGCAATGATAGTGAACCATCCACAAGTTACGAAGTACAATCTCAGATCGGTAAAGTTCTGCATCTCAGGTGCGGCGCCACTCCCACCAGAGGTTCAGAAAAGATTCATGGAGCTAACAGGAGCGGTTTTGGTGGAGGGGTATGGTTTAACAGAGGCGGCTCCAGTCACACACTGTAACCCATTAGACCCCACGATGAAAACCGTCAAGATAGGTTCAATAGGGATACCATGGCCCAGCACAGACGCCAAGATAGTGGACGCTGAGACGGGAACAAGGGAGCTGCCGGTCGGTGAGGTCGGTGAGCTCGTGGTGAAGGGTCCACAGGTCATGAAGGGATACTGGAAGAGGCCTGAAGAGACAAGCATGGTTCTTCGCGACGGGTGGCTCTACACCGGAGACCTCGGCAAGATGGATGAGGACGGCTACTTCTACATTACCGACCGGAAGAAGGACCTGATCAAGTATAAGGGATACAGCGTCTATCCGCGCGAGCTCGAGGATATTCTTTATGAGCACCCGGCCGTGAAGCTTGCTGCAGTGGTGGGGAAGCCGGACCCAGTCGCAGGCGAGATCCCTAAGGCTTTCGTCGTCTTGAAAGAGGGGGCGACAGCGACCGAGGAGGAGATTATGAAGTTTGTGAATGAGCGTGTCGCGCCTTACAAGGCGATAAGGGAGGTTGAGTTCAGAAAAGAGCTCCCGACAACCATGGTTGGCAAGGTTTTGAGAAGGGTGCTCAGGGAGGAGGAGAAAGCCCGCTTAGCCGGGGGCAAATAACTGACGGTGTCAAATACTCAGCAGATACGTGGAACCAACTCCCCGCTGGGCGGCTCAAGTATCCTCGCACCCCCAATCAATGTTTTTAGGACGACCAACCCAATGCTAGAAGTTCTCTCCCTAGCCTCTCCGATTATACGCGCCTCCCTATATCCCAGCTCATGCATACGGGACAGCACTTCATCTGCCTTGTCCGGCGACACGGCAAGTAATGCCGTACCTTCAGAGGCTAGGTTCAAAGGGTCCACCCCCATCATCTCGCAAAGGTTTACCACCGGCTCCCTTATTGGGAGCTCCGACTCGTAGATCACGATCATTGTCTGGGAGCCCTTAGCCCAGTCGTTCAATGCCATGGCTATCCCGCCCCGCGTCGGGTCCCTAGCAGCGTGAATGTCTTCGGCATAGTCCTCGATTAGGGGAAGCATGAGCTTGGTCAATGGCGATACATCGCTCCTAAACTCATCTGACTTAATCCCCTGCTGGGCAGCTAGGATCGCCGCTCCGTGTTCACCGATATTCCCTGAAACAATTATCTTATCGCCTGGCCTGACGTTTCTATCCACTATAATCCTCAAGGCGACCCCTATCCCGGCTGTAGTTATTAGGATCCCGTCTAGCTGCCCCCTCGGCATAACCTTAATGTCTCCACCCACTAGGCAGACCTTTTCCTCCCCCAAAACACTGATCATAGACTCAACAATCCTTGAGAGATCGTCCATAGTAGTCCCCTCCTCGACTACTATTGCGTCGAGAACAGCGATAGGCCTCCCCCCAAGCATAAGGATGTCGTTGATCGTCCCGGCCGCAGCGAGCTTCCCTAAGTCTCCTCCTGGGAAAAAGATTGGGCTTACCGTGTAGGCGTCTATCGTTGTTACAATGTAGCCCTCCCGTACAGGGATTGCTGCTGAGTCATCTGGGAAGTCTAGGCCTAGGCCCCCGTCGAGACTCTTCATCCACTCGGGGAGCCTGTTAAGTATCAGCCTCGTTAGCAGGCTGGAGGTTTCTATTCCCCCCGATCCATGTGCGAGGGAAATCTTGCTCAAGGTGCCTTTCACTTTTGTCCAGAAAGGTTTTCCTCGAGCCTCATCTTCATGCTCTCTAAGTATTCTGCCGCCCTGCTCTCTATCATAGCCAACTGTTTAACGGCCTCCTCGACATATCGGAAGACCTCTTCAAATTCTTCCTCGCTAAGTCGCGAGACTATAATTCCTGCGTGAACCACCACGTAGTCTCCTTCTCTAACCTCCTCCACGCCCACAAGTGCATCCCTAGTCAACCCGCCTCCAAAGTCTACGACTGCTAACTCTCCCTCAACTCTCAACACCTTACCATAAACTCCTAGACACAAGTCACACCACCTCTACGAGAGACTCCCGGCCACCCATCCTAGCCCAGATCGAGCATGCCCCCTCAACAGACACCATACAAGGACCATATGGAGTGCCGGGTGTACACCGCTTCATGAAGAGCCTGCAGTCGGTGGGTTTAGCCGCCCCCAGTATCACCTGCCCACACATACAGCCGGGGAGGAGGTCGTGTCTCCACTCCTCCCTACTCGGTTCCCTGATGCCATATACTTTGAATGCATCGTATTGGCTGAGATTTTCGTTTAGAGTGTACCCGCTCTTCTCGATAAACCCTATCCCCCTCCAAGCAGCGTCAACCGTATCGAAGACTTCTGCCAGGAGCCTCTTGGCGTGTCTGTTCCCCTCCATCGTTACCGTTCGAGAATACTCTATCATGAGTTTAGGCTCACCCTCCACTAACTGTTTGAGGATGAGAGTGATGGCTATCAGCACGTCGAGGGGCTCGAACCCAGAGACCACGGTGGGGATGCCGAACTCCTCGGGTAAGAACCTCCAGACTCCGGCGCCAGTAATTGTAGATACGTGTCCAGGAGCTATAACGCCTGAGACTGTTCCCACCCTCTCCACTGCAAACCTTGCCGCCGGGGGGGTCAGCCTACCAGCCATGATGAGTGTTAGATTTTTGGGTACCAGCTTGTTGGCGATGCTGGAGGCATAGGCAGGGCAGGTGGTCTCGAAGCCAACTGCTAGAAACACGGAGGGCTTGTCGTGCCTAGCCGCGTCTCTTACCGCGTCTAAGAAGCTGTACACTACCCTGACATCAGCACCCGTCATCCTGGCATCTGAGAGGCTCCTGCACCCCCCAACCTCCTTTACAGCCGGGAGCTTATACGCATCACCATAAGTGTAGAGGGTTAAACCCTCCAAAGCAAGCCTCACAGCAGCCTCCACGTAGAAAGAAGGCGTGATGCAGACGGGGCATCCAGGCCCCGCCACAAGGTTAACGCCAGGGGGGAGAACACTCCTAATCCCGTAGTGGGTTGTCGTGTATTCGTGGGTGCCACAAAAATTCATTATCTTAACCTCTTCGACACCCTTTCTGGTGCGCAATACCTCCCAATACTCCCTGATTATCTTAATGATCTGGGATGCAAGTGCTTTATCTCTAAACAACTTCTTTGTGAGATATCTTAAGTCTGCTTGCTGTCCCACAGATATAACAACATCTCTAATATTTAATAAGGTTATCATCCTAATATACCGCAACACTTGATAATATTGGTAGACAATCTCCTGTCCCGGCTTATCGGTGGGTCTCTTGAAGGCCGTCAGGCTGAGGCTCTCAGGGATTGTGCAGGGCGTCGCGTTTAGACCTTTCGTTTTTAGGATTGCTAGGCGGGCCGGTGTAACTGGTTATGTTAAGAACGTGGGCGGAAGCGGTGTCGAGATTCACGTGGAAGGTGAGTCTGAGAGGTTGGAGGAGTTTATCAAACTGCTGTGGGAGTCTAAGCCTGACAAGGCGCGAATAGACGAGTACTCTATTATGCAGACAACCCCTAAGGGCTACTCTGATTTTAGGATTGAGCAGAGCGACTCGTCGGCGTACTTTAGATCAATTATTCCACCAGACTTCTCGATATGCAGGGACTGTCTAGAGGAAATACTCTCGGAGACGCGTTGGCATCTATATCCTTTCAACTCGTGCGCCTTCTGTGGGCCGCGGTACTCCATGATATACAGTATACCATACGACAGGGATAACACGGCAATGAGGGACTTCCCCCTATGCCCGGACTGTCTTAGAGAATACTCTGACCCTGAGAATGAGAGGAGGTTTCACGCTCAGGGGATCAGCTGCCCAGCCTGCGGCCCGCGTGTCCGTCTCCTGAGTAGTAGGGGGGAGGTCTTGGCCGATGGTATAGATGCTGTGGAGGAGGCTGCGGGGCTGATCGACTCTGGAAACATCGTGGCCGTGAAGGGGTTGGGCGGATTCCACATTGCAGCCTTGGCTACAGATGATAGAGTCGTGGCGGAGCTTCGCTCGAGGAAGAGGAGACCCACTAAGCCCTTCGCCGTCATGTGCTTAGACATAGATACTGTGTCGCGCCTCGTAGAACTGGGTCCTGAGGCTGTCAGAATACTTGACTCGCCTGAGAAGCCTATACTTCTTTTGCCCCTGCTTGAGGACGCGCCCATATCACGTCTAGTCGCCCCTAATCTGAGGAAGCTCGGAGTCTTCCTCCCCTACACCGGCCTACACTACCTCCTCCTCTCACGGATAAGGGATAAGTACGCCATAATGACGAGCGGTAACCCCCACAACGAGCCGATGTGCACCAGAGACGACGAGGCCCTCGACAGGCTCCGCGGAATAGTCGACTATTTCCTCACGCACAATAGAGTGATCGTGAATAGGGTGGATGATAGCGTGGTACGGTTCACGGCAGGCCGGGTTACGATGCTGAGAAGGGGGAGGGGCTACGCGCCCAAGTGGCTTCAGCTACCATTCCGCGCCGCCAAGGAGGTTGTGGCGTTTGGTGCCATGCTGCAGAGCGCCGGGGCAGTGGCTTTTGACGACAAGGTTGTTCTGACACAGTTTATAGGCGACGTGGACGAGTATGGATCCTTCCTCGACCTCGAAAAATATCTGGGACTGCTGATAAGTACCTATCAGATACCTGTCGAGTCGTCGGTCATTGCTGCCGACCTACACCCACTCTACCCCTCAACCCTCCTCGCAGAAGAGTGGGCTAGAAAATACGGTGCAGAATTGCTTAAGATTCAACACCACTGGGCCCACATAGCCGCCGTCCTGGCAGAGCATGGCATCTGTGAGGAGGAGGTTGTAGGGGTTGCGGTTGACGGTGTCGGGCTTGGAGAGGATGGTACAGCATGGGGTGGTGAGGTACTTCTCGCGAGTCTAAACGGGTTCAGGAGGGTGGGATGCCTCAAGCCCCATAAAATGCCCGGAGGGGACCTAGCAGTCGAATATCCTGCAAGAATGTTGGCAGGGATACTCTCTGACAAGCTGCAAAGAGAGGAGCTCACAGAAATCTTTCGCGAGCTGAAAATCGTGGAGAGAGTGTTTAGGAGGGGGTGGGAGGAGTTTAACATCGTGCTGAATCAGCTTGAAGGTGCCCCACCACTCACTTCGAGCACCGGAAGGGTGCTAGATGCCGCATCTGTAATGCTGGGCTTCTGCAGCCGGCGGACCTATGAGGGTGAGCCGGCAATCATGCTCGAGGACAATTCAAAGCCAACCACAGAGAGGCTCAAGGTGCACATCAGAGACAATGGCCTATACGTCGTAGATACAGCCGAGATACTTCTGCAGGCCCTAGACCTCTTGAGATGCGGCACTGATAGGCGAATGATAGGCTACATGGTGCAGCACGCCGTAGGATATGGTCTAGGACTAGTGGCTGGCCGAATATTAGGGGGGTGCAGGCTCTTGGTCCTGTCAGGTGGAGCTGCTGTAAACGAGTACCTAGTTCAGGGCGTGATGGAGGCTCTCGAGGGGAGGGGCGTGGATGTTCTTATGCCTGAAGAGGTGCCGGCGGGCGATGGGGGTATAGCATTAGGGCAGGCGGCAATAGCAGCCCTAAAGTCTTCCCAGCATAGACGGTAGACGTCGAAATAATGGCGAGTTTTCCGAGAAGACGGACACAGCCAGACTGTCTACAAGGTGCGCCGGGGGAGGGATTCGAACCCTCGCGGCCCGAAGTGGGCCACAGGCTCTCAAGGCCTGCGCATTATCCTCTCTGCCACCCCGGCCCGTTGATATTTTACAACCTTGGCTTGTTTTAGATTTTCCTCTCACTGGCTCCATTTGCCCCCACTCTACTCTGTCTTAACAGCAGAGCGTGTGGACGGGAAAAAGAAGCATAAGGGCTTAAAGCCGCGCCCACGGTTAAGCCCTCTTTACCCTCCGTCATACCCCTCAGCGCTAGGCCCAATAGTAGCCACCGACAAGCCGTCTTGGTTACTAAGATAAATAGGGGGTTTTCCCGCTCTCCACGGGTTGGAGAGGCTGATTCCGAGGACTATGGCGTCTCAGCACCCCGATAACGCGGTTCTCCCTCCTTGGTGTAGTGGAGAAATGATAGCTGGGGAGGACGAGGTTAGGGAGGCATACCTCGCCTACTCCGAGTATGGTTGCCAGGAGGTCATGTGGGATGCTGAGGGGAAGGATATAGACCCCTACGTCGTCAGGAAGCTACTAAGCACCTACCCGGAATACTTCCGCGAAAAGATTCTAGGCCGCGATGTATTCCTCACTTTTAGGGTCCCTAATCCTCTGATAGAGATAGCTGAGAGGAAGGTCTTCTTAGAGTCCCTTCAAGCAATTCCCCGCCACAACGACGTGGCCCGAATCTTCTACAACGGTGACAGGGCCGCAGTCTTTGAGGTCATACTCCCGTTTACAGCCAGTCACACGGACATGGTTCGGGTAAGGGAGGTGTATAGGCGGTGCGTCGTGGAGCCTTTCAGCGCCTCCATAGACTTTAGAGGATTCACGCTTAGGGACCTGTTGGGAGACGTTACGCCGGGGGACTTGGAGATAATTCCCCTCTTCGAGGACGCAGACACTATTATTAAAATCGACGACATTATTACCAAATATGTTGAGCTCTTTGCTCCACCTTATCTCAGGGTCTTCATAGCGCGGTCTGACCCCGCCCTAACCTACGGGTTCATAACCGCGACAGTCTTGGCTAAAATAGCTCTCTCAAAATGTGGGACCCTCACAGAGAGGCTCGGTATACCAATATATCCGATCATAGGTGCAGGATGCCTACCCTTCCGGGGCCACAACTCACCCACAAATGTGGAGAAGTTCATCGAAGAATACGCCGGAGTTTGGACAGTCACCATCCAATCCGCATTCAGATATGACCATCCAAGAGAACTTGCCGTCAGAGCAATTGAAAGACTAAATACACACCTGCCGAGCGGCAGCCCAATTTTGATAGAGAGGGAGCATGAAGAGACAGTATTGAAGGGCATCTCGACACTCATGAAAATCTACGGGGACTCGCTTGAGAATGCTGCTGAAGAAGTAAATTCGAAGTCCCGTTTCATACCGCAGAGGCGGGCTAGGAAACTCCACATAGGTCTATTCAGCTATTCTAGGTCGTTTAGGCGGACAACACTCCCCAGGGCCATACCCTTTACCGCGTTCTTCTACTCACTCGGCCTACCCCCCGAGCTAATCGGGTTAAGAGCCCTGAGAGAGCTGGGAGAGGAGGAATATAGCTCCGTTAGAGAGCTTCATGTCAACTTGGTCCATGACCTGAGCCTCGCCGCGAGACATTTCAGCTGGGAGAACCTCTCAATTCTCGCAGAGAGGGAACAGCAAGTCCAGAAAGTCTTTGGAGCCAATTTTCTGGAACGCTTCATACCGAGCTACATGGAGGATATAGCCACTGCAGAGGAGATGCTCGGAATTAAATGCGGTCCACGCACACTCTCAGACCGGAAATATGTAAACACTGTGGAGAACTTCCTAATCTCCCTGATTGAGGGGAGGGAGGAAGAGGCGAACGAAGAGCTTCAAAGGTCAGCCATTATGAGGAGGAGCCTAGGCTAGAACTCTCTCTATTAAGAACTCTTTTTGGAACGGTATCAGATCGTCAAGACCTTGTCCAACTCCGATAAATAGTATCGGCCTCTTTATCTCGTGGCAGACTGTCAAGGCCAGACCACCTCTAGAATCACTATCCATCTTAGTGAGTATAACATAGTCTACCCCAACATCGTTATGGAATATCCGCGCCTGCTCGCGGGCCGTGGAGCCGGTTAAGGAGTCAAGTACAAGTATAACGCGGTCGGGGTTTGAGGTCCTCTTTATCTTCTTCATTTCCTCGAGAAGGTTCTTTTTAGCCTCACTCCTACCAGCAGTATCAATGAGCACCACTGGCTCCCGTCCAGCCTTAGCGGATATTATGGTGTCCACGGCCACAGCAGCCGGATCGGCCCCATATCGCTGACTGATGGCTCGAATCCCAACCTGTGCCGCCAAGTTCTTCGCCTGCTCTATAGCGGCAGCCCTGAACGTGTCGGCGCATGCTAGGACAGGAATTAAACTGTTCTTCTTTAGCCACCAAGCAATCTTTGCTATTGTCGTTGTTTTCCCCCCTCCATTGGGCCCGACGAAGAGTATGACGTAGGGTTCTCCGCTCGTATTCTTCTTCAATCTAATCTCTTCGAGCAGCTTTTCGGGGGAAGCGTGTAACAAAATCTCCGAAAGCACGTCCCGGTAGACCTTCAATATGGCCTCTTCGCTATCGCCAAATCTAGGAACTTGAACCTCCGCAAGCTTAGGCCTCAGAAGTTCAACAATATACTCGGCTGTCTCGATCGAGACGTCACTGCTTACTAGCTGGATTTTGAAGTCTTCTAACGCATTTCTGAGCTCCTTTTCAGAGAGCCTAGTCTTGGAAACCCTTTCAGTAAGTGTTTGGAAGGCCTTCTTGAGGCCCTCCAGCATCTATGTTCCACCCTCACCAGCTTGCCCCGCGCCCGCCGCCCTCTCTACAGAGGCGAGAAACCTTCTAATCGCCTCAATCCTCTCGGAATATGACTGCAAAGCCCGGCCAGCCTCTGCTCTCGCCTGTTCAAGCCTCTGCTTCCTAGCGAGTAGCCAACCCCTACACTTATCCAGCGACATCTCGATAAACACGTTATCGCCGATGTTTACCTTGAAGATGTCTGGATTCGTTATGATACCCTCCACTAGGACGCCTCCCCCTATCGGCATTAGCCCCCTGACCTCACCCTGGGACTTCGCAATCTCGTCGAGAAGCTCTAAGCATCTATTGTGCTCGCCTATTGAGCTCTCCAAAGCTAGGAGCCGGGCCTGAAGCTCGCGCACAATTCTCTCTAAAATGGTCAGCTCTGAAAGTGCCCTTTCAACGTCCTCGCGGGTTATCTTGAGACTCATTTCCTCAGGGCAAATAGCGTGTGCCTATAATATAAATACAGTTTCTGCAGCGTCAGAATTCCTACATAGCCCTTTAAGGGTATACTATAGTCCCAGAGCGGTCGATATTGTCATTAACTCTGGCCCAACAGTCCTCGCCCCTATCAGGGCCCCTTTAGTGTTAGCCAGCACACCGCTCTTTACGAACATGTTCCCATTGTTCACCGTAGCCCTCAGGACCCTAACCTTCGAGTATTCTTCAACAACTCTAACCTCCTCGTCAGTCGCCTCTACGTGGATTAATCCCCCACGATTGGTGAGTAGACAAATTGAGCCTACATGCTTTCTACCCGCTATGGTCATGGATATGGCCTCGACGCCCAAGGTATCGGCTATGGCCCTCACCTCGCTGGACTGGACCTCGGGAGATATTACGGCACAATAATCGTTGGCGCTCACCAAATTACCCATCGCGGTCTCCCTGCCCCTGTAGATGTAGACATTTAAATCAGGAGCCACAGACCTTATTTGCGATACTTCATCGTCTAGGACAGTTTTTGGCAGAATGACGCCAATGCTATTAATGCAGACGAGTGGGCCTATTAGGATGGATCCCGCAATATATGTTTGGACGGGCTCTGAGCCCAGAATGCCTGCCATGAGTCCAACCTTCTTCGAGGGGAGGCCTGGCGGCACTATTAAGAGGTTTTCACTGTTCGCTGCGAAGAGACCTATATGAGGCGTGCCAAAAACGTCGACGAAGAGTACACTATTGGTCTGAGCCCTGCTCGGCAGCACCCTCACCCCCAAGCCTCACAACGACTTCACCCTCCTCATCCTTCTCCACGACTATCGTCACCTTCCTTGGAGGCCGTTCAATACTTCTCGAGTAGATGAACCGAGCCAACTCCTCCGAGATCCTCACCCTCTCAGCCCTAGCTATCCTAGCCGCCTTTTCGCGTATAATGTTGAGGGCCCGTTTTGCTCGGCGGAGCTTGGGGGCCTCGTAAGCCTCCCTCAAGTTTAATGTTACCTCCTTACGGAGTTGAGACATGTAGTCATCACCTATGGCTTAATGGGGCTTGAGTGACGCCAGTTTCTCCGCCTACGGCTTGCCCTGATCTCCCCCCCAGTCCTAAGGATTATCCAGGCAGGGACATTCTCGGCCCTCTTCAGAGCTGAGGCGAGACGCTTCTTAAGCGGAAGAGTCTTAGCCATCCCTACTCACCTATTAGCTTGTAAGCCAGCTCTATATGAGTATTAGAGACTACAACTCGTCCCTGCTCATCCTCACTATCCTAGTCTCCCTCTTTGGAGGCATCACCTTTTCTAGAATCTGTCTGAGGAGGTCGTCGGTGATCTGGGACTTAATGCTACCTGACCGGGCGAGGTTTACCAGATAATTTTCCACCGCCTCAGCCACATCTGGCCGCGCCATCTTGATGTTTGCAAGCCTCTGCCGGGCCTCCTGCGTCAAGACTACGCGTAGTATGGCTGCCTTCTCCGCCTCAGCTCTCCTTCTAGCCTCCTCCTGTGCTGCACGAGCCTGTAGCTCAGCCATCTTCCTCCTCCGAATCTCCTCAAGCTCCTCGTCCTCCGGCTCAGGCATTGCCAACTGAGGTCACCTGACCTATGAAAAATGGCGATTACTTAAATACATATCCAATGATTACGTGTCTGCAGCCTTTTATGCCGCTGCCTTTCCCTTGACTTTATCACCCTGAATCACGCCCTGTCTGACAAGCCTATAGCGAGGCTCGAAATACGTCAATGTCTGTGGTGAGTCGTATACCCTGACATGTATGAGTGCTCTCGATGAGCCGAAGCTAGGCTCTATCTTCACGACAGATATCCTGTTGGCCTCGACTCTCAGCCAATCTGAGACAGCCTTGAGGACATCCCCTTTGCTCGGGGTGCCGCCCTCAACCGTGGCCGAGAGCTTAAGCTCGCTTCTACCGATCACGTCGTTTCTCTTCTCTGACAGCTTCTCAAGCATCTTTATTCCCAACCTCTCTAATGACCCTCGCCTACTCCCTTTATTTTACCATGATGCGGCTCATCGAGACTTGTAGACGGTTGCGAGCCTTATAAGCTCCTCGTGGAACGCTGTGCTTCCCGATAGCTCGGGGTGGAATGTTGTCCCCAATATGTTTCCCTGTCTCACCGCTACGGGCCTGTTTGCTAGGCTGGCAAGAACCTCTACACCGGGGCCTGTCTCGAGTATTGCGGGCGCCCTTATGAAGACTGCCCTGAACGACTTCAACCCCAGGGCAGGGATATCGATCTGAGCCTCGAAGGAGTCTCTCTGCCTACCATAGGTGTTGCGCTCGACAAGTATGTCTAGGACTCCGAGGACCGGCTGTCCAGTCTCCCCGACGACGCGGTCGTAAACCCTACTGGCGAGCATTATCAGGCCTGCACACGTCCCGAGCACCGGCAGCCCCTCACTAATCCTGCTCTTAAGCACGTCTAGGGATTTTTTGTAGCTTGAGAGCTTCGCTATAACCGTGCTCTCACCACCTGGGATCACCACGGCGTCCACGCTCTCAACCTCTTCCGGCAGCCTCGTAGTGGATACGGTGCCTCTGACCCCCGTTTTCTTCAAAGCCTCTCTCAACGCGGCTAGATGTTCTTCAACGTCTCCCTGAAAAGACGCCACACCTACTGTTATCTCCATAACCATACTTTACGGTCCATCCTCCTCTATTTATCTGAAATTAGCCCTATTTCCCGGTTTATCCTAGCCTGATAGCCCTCAACTCCGAGGCTCAAAACATCCTCGAGCCTGATGCTTCTCCCCATATAGGATGATTCTAGGGCGGCAGCAACCATAGCTACTGAGAGCATTCCCTCCCTTCCACCAGTCTCTGGAACTCCTCCCTCCTCCACGCAGCGGAAGAAGTCGACGAGCTCCAGCGCTATAAGTCTGCTGTCCGCCTCCCAGAAGCTCATTCTGTATCCGTTAAGTATCCCGGGAAAGAGGATTCTAGTCTCCCTGTCATAGATCTCCTCTGCCGCGGCTGGTGGGACCTTGTAGGGCTCACCCGGCTTCTGGCCTAGGAAGGCTGTATGGGGCATCAATGCTAGATAGTCTTCGTCAAGAGGCTTGGAGATTTTCAGCGGCTCCCCCGTCCTCTCCATGGGTATCTCCAATGATCCACCCTCAAAGAAGATGAACCTGCGCCAAATACCATCGCCTGAGACGGCAAGGTTTGTGACAAACTTAGCAACGCGATTGTCCCCGTAGTGGAGGATTGCGTCAAGGAAGTCTTCAGCCTCAGCCTCAACTGGAGTCTTCTTAACCACCTCACCTCCTACCTCCCTCACGTATCTCACCTTTCTGAGGAGTGTGGCGAACCCAGATACTCTCTCAGGTGTCCCGAAAAAATAGTTGTAGAGGTCCATATAGTGGCAGCAAAGGTCGATTAATATTCCTCCCGATAGCCTATGCCGCCATGGCGATAATAGCACGGCATCCCCTCCACCAGCGATTATCTGCAGCGCGCCAATCCAACCGCCCAGCTCGCCACCATCTATGACGGCCTTGGCAAGCCTGTTGACGGGGTCTCTCCTATAATTCTCGGCAACTGCCAGTACTGCTCCACCCTTAAGCGAGGCGTCCAAGATTCGCCGACAACCCCTCACAGTTACTGAGAGGGGCTTTTCCACTAGACAGCTAACCCCAGCCTCTAGGAGAGGCTCCGCGACTAAGTGGTGCGAGGCGGGCTCCGTACATACGTCGGCGGCCTCGAACTCGACGCCTTTCACGGCATCCTCCAACGAGTTGAAAGCCACCGGTCTTTCACCAAGCAGCCTCTCAGCAAGCTCTGCGGCTTCGGAGGCCCTCTCTGGTACCTTATCTATAACGCCTGTAAGTCTCGCATCGCAAAGACCGTGCCGCCTAGCCTCTGCCAGCCCCCCTATGTGTCTCTTACCCATTAGGCCGCATCCGACCAGTATGAAGCGGGGCCTGCCTCTCAAGGGTGGTCGCTTCGGTGCCCCAGATGACCCAGCCTTTCAGGCCTAGTTAGCTCGTAGAGATACCTTATAAGCTCGAGGTAATTTTCACTAGGCTTTAAGCCCCTCCTCTTCATCATTCTCCCCACGACTCTAAGCTCCGCCTCCAGCTCAAGCTCATACATCTCTCTAGTGAAACTGATGCCTGTGAAGGGTGGAATATTTTTGGCGACTACGCCGCTCAGGACGTTGAAGGGCCCGACCAGCTTTCCCGTCATTATGGACGTGTCGATCATCGTCCGTACATGGTCACCTATCACTGCACCTAGGAATTGTCTCCCCGTGTGTATGGTCTCGTCGCCCATGACTACTTTTATCTCACCATATGTCGTTTTGAGGTTTGACGTAGTAGTTCCAGCAGCTATGTTGACCCACTCCCCGATAATGGAGTGTCCAATGTATCCGTAGTGGTGCTTATTGCTGTAGCCATACATTATGGTGTATTCTATCTCTGCTGATATGCGGCAGACTGGGCCGGTGTAGATATGCGGCCCCACCCTCCCGCCATAGACTATCGAGTCCTCACCAATCACGCACGGTCCTATCAACTTAGTCCCCGACTCAACCTTCACGCCCTCGCCCAGAATGACAGGCCCCCTCCGCGTATCGATTACGGTGAAGGGCTCAATCTCACAGCTTGCCGGAATAGACATGTTTGCAGGGTCGCCGAGGACTGCAACCCGATTGTCAAGCTGAAGCGTTTCAACCACACGAGGAACCGATACCTGCTGGTCGTCTAAAACCTCCCAGGGATACTGGTATATGCTATCGGCAGGGGCTTCGAGTGTCTCGACGACGCCCACTAGCGAGGCCAGCCTCTCCAGAATGTCGCCGGGCTTCTCAACCCCTGCAACCCTCTCACCCCTAAGCCTAGCTGCTAAAAACCTGCCCTTGGCTAAGAGTATAAACTCGCGCCCTGCGGTTTTCTCTGTAAGCGAAGCTACTAGCTCAGGCCTCCTCGCCAGACCGTTGATCATTAGGGCTTCATCATCTTGGTCAGGTCTTGAATTGAATTTCATGTGGGGGTTGCGCTCATTCTCCACCCTCGACAAGTATTCCCTCGCATAGGCGTATACCTTGACATCCCTGAAGTTTTTCAAAATGCTTCCTATGATGGGGCCGTTGGGCGTGAATATCCGGTAGACGGGTCTCATATACGTGAGCTGTTTAAAGTTACGCCAAGCCTCATCCTCGAAGACTAGAAGATTCACGCCATATCACCGGCATGCTGCTCAACCTTCTTTAAGGCCTTGTAAACATCCTCCACCTCTCTATGACCACCTAACAGCACCCTGTGGTGCACGAAGAGATACTCGGCTGCCGCTCTCTCCGTGTTGGGAAACTCGTCCGGGCTGATTCTGATACCGTGATGCTCGAGATACCTCTTGATTGGTGGAAAGCGGTATAGTGGTACGGGCCATCCGACCGAGGCAGGTATCCCCTCGGCGCGGAGTGCCTCCACAATTTTCTGCTTGGAGACATTCTTAAAGTACTCTCTTTCTGCCTGAATAATTACGAGGTAGTGGGGGGTCCTATCAGTCCCTTCTGGCGGCTTAATTAGCCTGAACCCCTCCAAGTCCCTGCAGAGTCTAGTCAGCTCCTCAAAGTTTCTCTGACGCCTCTCAATCTGCTCGTCCAGCCTCCTTAGCTGGGCTAAGAGTATGGCTGCTTGGAACTCTGTCATCCTGTAATTATAGCCTAGAAGGTCGCCCTCGTGCCAGTCCCTGTTAGGGGCCCGTCCACAGTTTACAAGTGAGTTGCAGGTCTCTGCAAGCTCCGGGTCGTTCAGCGTGATTATCCCACCCTCACCGCTAGTCATGACTTTGCTGGACTGGAAGCTAAAACACCCCATAACACCTAGGCTCCCCACTCTCCTACCCCTCCACTCAGCACCATGAGCCTCAGCGGCATCCTCGACCACAGGCACGCCCATGCTCTCCGAGGCCTTTACAATCAGATCCATCTCCACAGGATGCCCCCCTACATGGACTGGCAGGATGGCCTTGACGCCGTCGTCAACCGACTCCCATACAAGTCTGGAGTCTATGTTCACCCCGCCCTCCACCACGTCGACATAGAGTGGTATAGCCCCAAGCTCTAATACTACTGAAGAGGTTGCGAGGAACGTGTAGGGCGTGGTCACAACTCTGTCGCCGGGGCCCACGCCGAGTGCTCTCAGAGCTATCTTCAAGGCCGTGGTCCCGTTCATGCAGGAGACGCCGTATCTGCATCCTACATAGCCTGCAAATTCCTCTCCGAATCGCTTCACCATCTGGCCGCCCAGCCCCCAAACCCCTGACCTCAGTACCGATAGGAGCATCTCCTCTTCCTCCCTACCCCAGACCGGCCAGCCGGGAAACGGCTCTGAGCGGACCGGTTTTCCACCCTTGAGCGCCAGCAAGGCACCTACTACAATCCTAACCCAGGAGTATATTTGCATGCCTCATTTCCAAGATTAGAAGAAATCTTGTCTAAAGATTAAACAGGGCCGCGCCGTCCTAGTCTCTGAAAACCACCCTCACCCTCTCAGAGTTAAGTGAGAGTGGTTTAAAGAGTACACCCTCACCGGTGAAGAATTTGGTGAAGAACTCGTAGAGGTGGAGCCTCAGCGCCTGTATGAAGACGAGCAGCCCCTCAAGACCCATCACCCCTATGTTACCGATCACGAGGATTCCTATAGAGGCTAGGCCTAGCGCCTCCCAGGCCGAGTTAATCAAAAGCATCAAAGCCACGTGAATTATCATGAGTATAGAGATCCTGAGATAGCTGAGGGTGTTCGACATGAAGTGGATTATGTTTTCAAGTATTTCAAGAAGCCCTGTTCCGAAATGCCCGAGAAGGCTTCCCCGCGGAAAGAGGCCTATGAATGATCCTATAATTCTACCCCCCGCGATTAGTGCCATGGCGGTCAACAGGCCGTAAACTCCTACGGCTCCTACGATGCTGGCTGGAAGCCCCAGAAGTGGGACTGGCTGGCTACTCGTGAGTAGGGTCTCGAAGCCGCGTGTAGTGATGAATGCGAGAGCGAAGAGGAGGCCGCACACATACATTCCGAGTGATGCTACCTTGGAGAAGATGACCTCCCCCACCTCGCCGTGCTTAAATAGAATATAGGCTGAGACAGCTAGGCCGATTGAGACGTGAATGAAACCTAAGAGTGGGGCGAATGTGAAGAGCTTGATTACGGCTTCCGAGCTGATAGCTGCTGACTCGCCATGATGTTCAATCAGCTCTAGTATAGGCTTCATCCCGGTTACCGGCGAGAGCTTGAACCCGAACGCCTCTTGTATAAAGAAGCCAGCAACCGATGACGATATCCCCAGCATCATTATGAGGCGACCCCAGAGCCTCAAGCCGCTCTTAGCCCTTATGGAGAGAATGAGGCCGAGGAGGGTTAGGACTAGGCCCTGCCCCAAGTCTGCGAACATGATTCCATAGAACACTGATAGGAAGATTGAGACGAACGGCGTTGGGTCTACCTCGTAGTAGGATGGTGGTCCTTGGATGAGTGTTACAGGCCTGAAAGACTCTGTAATCCAGTTATTCTTGAGGCGGGTTGGAGGCATTTTTTCCTCCGAGCCATGGTGATGGGTGGTTGGAGACAATTGGACGTAAGCCATGCCACCTACCTCTCGGATGAAGTCTCCGCTCAGCCTCTCAGGGACATAACCCTCCAGGACCATCAGCCTGCCTCTCTCCCCCCTAATCCTCTGGACAGAGTCGATTATGCTCTGCGCAAGCATCCTCAGTGTGGCAATCTCCCGCCCCCTCTCCTCCCTGATCCATCTCTTCCTCACCTCTACACTCTCGGCCTCAGCTCTCAGCCCAACAAGCCTCCCCTCAACATCCCTAAGCTTCTCAGAGAGCTTCTCGAGAGGCTCATCAACCCTCACATCGACTGGTGTAAGGTTAAATGTCCTCAGAACCCTCTCCACCCTCTCTCGATGCAGGGGTTTTGACACAACGAGTATGAGTGTCGTGTCTTTCTGTATTGGCTTAAAGGCGACCGTCGCCTCCTCAAGCGACTTCGTTATCTCATCTATGTCTCGAGTCGAGGCTATGAATGCCGCAGCATATATGTGTCTGAGCCGCGATATTCTTGAAAGATCTAGGCCTAGCTGGACGTATATGGAGAGCCTGGCCCTCTCCCTCTCCAGCCTCTCAATCTCCGGCCTAATCTCCTCCATCCTCTTGTTAAGCTCTTTCAGCTCTGAGAGGATGGGCTGGGCTCGGTTTGAGAGGGAGTCCAAAAGATCCTCCAGATCCTTGACACTTATACTCTCGGGCTCAGGCTCTCCCTTTAGGAGAACCTCTATTACACCGCCTCCAGCCTCCACCTCCAGCTCCCTAGCCGCAGCCTCGAGTTCAAGGAAGACCCTTCTCGCCCGCTCATATAGCGGCTCAAGCCTCCTTGCAAGTTTTTGGTCCTCGTGTGAGGCGGGGTGAAACTCTCCGAAACGGACCAGTGCCTTTAAAAGGTCTTGCGCCCTACTCGACGGCGCCACCACAGTCGCCTTCAGCAGCCGTTCTACAACCATTCGAAATTGGATATTCTCGTCATAATTTAATCCTTGGCTCCAATGTTGAGGTCCTAGATAATGGTTATAGGCTTGTAGTAGGGTGTCTATGCCGTGAGCTCGATTCTCAAGCCGCGCGACAGGGAATTTGTGAAGAGGAAGCTAAGCGAAGAAGTGGTTTCAAATGTCCGGATACTGTACTTCACGCAGGAGATAGAGTGTGAGTATTGCGAGGTCACTAGGCGTCTCTTGAGCGAGGTGGCAGAGCTTAATGGAAATCTGAGCTTAGAGGTATACGACTTGGAGCGTGACAGAGACTTGGCTGAGAGGTGGCGTGTTGACAAGATACCGGCAACAATCCTCCTAGGTGAGAGGGAGTCGTGGATACGCTTCTTCGGGGTCCCCAGCGGATACGAGTTTACCACCCTACTGGAAGACATCGTGGACGTCTCGAGGGGTAGGTCTAGGCTCTCGCCCCGGGCCCTCGAGATGGTCAAGTCGGTGGATAAGCCCCTACACATACAGGTCTTCGTAACCCCCACATGTCCCTACTGCCCACGCGCCGTTAGAATCGCACACCAAATGGCCCTAGAGAATCCGAAAATAGTCGCCGACATGGTGGAGGTCATAGAGTTCCCACATTTGGCTCAGAAGTATCGGGTGATGGCTGTGCCTAAAACGGTAGTTAACGATATTATAGAGTTTGAAGGCGCTCTCCCCGAAATACACTACATCGAACACGTTCTCCAGGCTCTCTCCTAAATCTTGATAAAAACGAGCCCACACATCACTATCAGTGCAAGAGAAGCCTAGATTCGAGATGAACAGCCTAGACCTATCCGTCCTGCTGAGGGAGATTAGTGGTTCTCAGCCAAGGTACGTCTCGCAGGTCTACAGAGGCGTGGACTCATCATATATCCTCAGGCTCAAGGGGCCGGAGGATGTAAGGGACCTAAAGATAGTCCCCGGCAGGGCTATCTTCCTCGCTCCGGGTGTATACCGGACACACGGCCCGCTGGACGACTTCACATCCTCCCTCAGAAAGTATCTCAGGGGCTGTATGTTGAGGTCTTTCGAGCAGGTTACAGGTGAGAGGATAGCTAGGCTCCGCTTCGAGGGGGGTGGGGCGGTGTACGGCTTTATCGTAGAGGTCTTTCCCGGAGGGGGGGTAAGCCTCTTGGATGAGAAGGACGTTGTACTTCTATCAACTAGTCTGCGGAGGGGTGAGCCCTACTCTTGGCCTGCTAGGAAGGCCACTGTTTCAGGTCGTGAGGACGCCCTTGCACTGCTCTCGAGTGTGGAGGGGAGGACAAAAGTGGGGGTGGCTCTTGCGAGAGAGCTCGGGCTGGGTACGAAATACTCCAACGAGGTTTTGGCGAGGGCCGGGATCGACCCGTCGAAAAAGGTTGCAGAACTAGACGCCTGGGAGAGAGAGAAGATTGCGGATGGTGTAGAATATCTCTTCAAGCTGCTTGAAAACCCAAGACCCACAGCATACCGGGCCGGTGACGTATATGTAGCGTTTGCACCATTCCCACTCATCCACCTAGGCAGGCAGGGCCTCGAGGAGGTTCACACGACCAGTCTGAATGAAGCGGTTAGCCTGGTTTACGAGTCCTATCTCCGGGCGGTTGAAGCCTCCGAGCAGAGACAAAAAGTAGAGGAGGAGGTTCGGAGGATTGAAAAGGAGATCGCGGAGAAGAAGACCCTTGCCAACCAGTTGAGGCTCAGGGCTCAGGAGCTCAGAGAGCTGGCATCCCTGCTTCATATGCGATTGGCCGAGTTGAAGGATTTGTGGGCGGAGATTAAGGCGGGCGGCTCGCCAAGTGGAGTCGTGAAGTCTCTAGACAAGAGCACAGGCATAGCTATACTCGAGCTCGATGGAAGGACTGTGCAACTAAGCATCAGGGAACCTGTCACAGACCAGATCGACAGGCTCTTCAAAAACGCTAAAACGACGATGAAGGGTGTAGAGAACCTGCTCAGAGAGATCTCAGAGCTTGAAGCGAAGGCTATACACCTAAAATCCACAATCCCAGCCCCTCAAGTCGTAGAGGTTGTTGAGATAAGG
Source organism: uncultured archaeon (assembly GCA_937921685.1). Classification (GTDB taxonomy): domain Archaea; phylum Thermoproteota; class Nitrososphaeria_A; order Caldarchaeales; family Calditenuaceae; genus HRBIN02. The sequence continues at coordinate 28,384 of CAKZUF010000020.1, read as the reverse complement.
AGGCGGAAAACAGAATGGTTTCATAGGTATCGATGGTCAATGACGAGCGGGGGCAGACTCATCGTCCTCGGAAGAGATGCCAGCTCAAATATCCGGCTACTGAAGAAACACTTGGAAAATGGCGACATTGTTTTACACGCAGAGGTTAGGGGATCACCTGTCACCATCCTGAAGGGCGGGGCGGGAGCGGGAGAAGAGGAGCTGCGCGAGGCCGCCATACTCTGCGCATCTTTCAGCCGTGCATGGCGGGAGGGGCTCTCAACAATGTCCGTATACTGGGTCGCACCGGATCAGATAAGCTTCACCCCCCCGCAGGGGATGTACCTCCCCCGGGGCTCCTTTATCGTCAAGCCGCCCAAAAACTACATCCACGTACCCCTCCAAATATGTATAGGGTATTCTGAGAGGCTCGGCCCGATTATGGGCGTAGAGTCCTGGGTGAAGAGAGAGGCAGTCGTCTACGCCGCATTATCTCCTGGCCAAGAAGATGCCTCTAATGTGGCTAAAGCCCTCGTAGCTAAGGTCAGGGAAATACTAGGGCTACCCGAAGGCCATCTCAGGCCAAGCGATTTCGAGGCCCTCATACCCTATGGGAAGTGCCGCGTACTCAGCTGGTCACCCTGATGTATATAGCAGTGTCCCTCTCCAGATTTGTAATGATGCGAGAGAGTGGGAAGAGTCAGAAGCATTCTTAACCCAACCCCATATCTCTTATCCAACGGGGCTCCGGTTTAAACCACTACGCCCCGCGCTTCACACTACAATCTACTGACACTGCTCGCAATCACCTATCTGACTAACATTGATAGCCCAGTGGTCGTGGATCCCTGGGAGGGACGGGAGTGAATAGTGTCCGCCCCTTTTGTGAAGAAGATGGCCTGCCTTGGGAGATGAGGCCGACCAAATATAAACCATGGCCCACACATAAGTCGAGACCCAGTCTTAAATATGGGAAAAATGCTAGAAAGACAATGTCGCGCCGGGCTGTAGCCTGCCATGCTACTGTTTGCAAATGTATTTCGATCAATTCGGCTACTTTGGTTGCGAAGTATCCATGCTGAGGAGGTGTGATAGTTGATAGAAAAGAACATATTGACGATAGCCATTCTTGAAGGGATCGAGAGGTCAGATAGGTGTCCGCTATGTTATCTCTGGATTAAGAGTGAGAAACGTCTTATGGAGTATCTGCTTAAGAACGAAGTAACTATGAGCCCGGAGTTCAGGGAGAGGGTTTTGGCAGCTAGGGGCTTCTGCAACCGGCACATGCACTTACTTCTCAAGACTGCTGATGGAGGCGGTACCGAGGATGGCTTAGGCTACGCACTCTATATTCAAGGGGTCGTTGAAAGTATCATTAAGGCACTTGCATCCTTAAACCCTGACAATTTAAGTGCCCTCGGAAAATCGAGTGGTGGCAGTGCCATTGCTCGTAGGAGAAGGCAAAGACAGGCACTCGTCCTGCTCAGCAGCCGGTTAGAGCGGGCAATAGTGGGGGAAAAACCATGCCCAGCATGCGAATCTCTATGGTCATCGGAGAAGGGATATTTGGAGACGCTCGTCAGGATGCTAGACGATAAAGACTTTCGTGAAGACTTCAAAGCCTCAAGGGGTCTATGTCTTCCACACTTTATATCCGCCATAAGAATAGCCAGTCAGAGCAAGCTCAAGAGCCCGCTTGACGTGGTATATACGCTTATGGAAGTAGAGATCAAACACCTTCAGCTGGTAAATAATTATCTCTCAGAATTCATAAGAAAGCACAGTTGGGATTTCAGAAACGAACCGCCTGGACTGGAGGTCGAGGCAAATCGCATGGCTCTGAATATGCTGGTAGGGGTAGAGGGGCTTTACTCACGAAGCCTCAAAATTTCCCTACCGTGGGAATCAGAAGACAGGAGAAGATAGTTAAATCGGTGATATTCCGAAACAGTTCATGTCAAGTGGCCGTGAAGGGGGTAGGAGTTCTGAGAATCCGAGCTACATCTATCGTTATGGGGTATATGGGGAAAAAGAAATTATGAGAGATGTGTTGTATTCATAGATACGCTTGGGGTGGCCAAACCTGTCTGAGGGATACAAGGCTCACCTGCGATTTACCCCTCTTAGCCATTTGTTCACCTAACACAAATCGTGGCTGCACATTCAAATTAGATACGACTGTGTGGGGGGCCGTGAAGGGAGGAGGAGTTGTTTAAGACGCTGTGGGTAGTGGGAAGCTGAAGGTCTTTACGATGGCTGGGTACTACCCAATACGTTTTTATCAGGCTGTGTTCAGGGATTCATTGGATGGGCCCATTCCTAAGCGAGGAGATAACAGTCCGGGAAGTAATGACAAGCCCAGTCATAGAGTTGGGAGGGGAGAGCACAGCCAACGTCGCCGCCGAGGTAATGGCCAGGTACAAGATAAGCAGCATACTTGTAAGGAAGGATGGGCGGCCAGTGGGGATAGTGACTAAGAGGGACCTAGTAGAGAAGGTTGTGGCTCGGGATAGAAGGCCCAGCGAGGTGAGGCTTGAGGAGATCATGTCCTCCCCCCTCGTAACAGTAGACCCCTCCGCGACGCTGGAGGACGCCGTCAGGCTGATGAGCAGGCTCGGAATTAGCAGGCTGATAGTAAGCTACAAGGGGAATGTACAAGGAATTATAAGCCTTAAAGATGTCCTCAAGATTACGCCAGACATCATATCCATCATCAAGGAGCAGTTCAGGCTCAGCGGTGGGCCCATCGTGAAGAGGGAGTCCTACCTCGAGGGATACTGCGACTCGTGCGGTGAGTGGAGTGACATGCTTGTAAGAATTGATGACCAGTATCTCTGCGAGGAGTGCCGGCTAGAACTTGAGAAGGGAAGCGTCGCGGGAACTTAAATTCCTCACAGACTCGATGCACGGTAAACTCACGCGCTGGCTTAGAATGCTCGGATACGACACCATCTACTATCCCCGAGCGGATGACGAGATCATTCATAAGGCGTCTGAGGAGAGGCGTATAGTCCTCACCTCAGACACCGAGCTCTACAGGCGGATATTGTCTAAAGGGGGACAATCCATCCTCCTTCCGCTAAGCGGGACTGAGGACCAGCTCTCACACATCGCCATACACCTAAAGAACGAGTATGGCATATCTTATGACGAGTTCTTAGCCGTTAAGTTTAGGCTCTGCTCCCTCTGCAATGGGCAACTCCAACCATCCTCTAACAATAGGTGGAAATGCGGTTCGTGCGGTCAGGAATATTGGGTTGGTGGGCACTGGAGGAACATTTCACGAACTCTGGAGAGGGTGAAAAGACTGGTAGTGGGTTTGAGCAAGGAATAAAAGAGTGTTTCCACATATGTTGCTGGAATGATAAGTGAAGAGGTGGGTATGGGGCTGGTAAGGCTTGCCAGGTCCGCGATTATGAAAGATCTGGGGCTGGAGAAGGAATTGAATTTGGAGAGCCCACTCAGAGGCTTGACCATCCGCAGAGGAGTCTTCGTCACACTCTATCGACACGAATCAAAGGAGTTGAGGGGGTGTATGGGCCTGCCACTCCCCCGCTCCAATATCGTCGACGACACGATCACGGCGGCTAGGCTTGCAGCCTTCTACGACCCACGGTTCCCGCCCCTAACCCAGTCCGAGGCTGATGAAGTGGTTGTAGAGCTGACACTACTCACAGAGCCCGAAGAGATCACAGCCGTGCCGCGGTCCTCACTCCCTGGACACATCAGGATAGGCCTCGACGGCCTAATCATAGAGGCAGATGAGGGCGCCGGCCTACTACTCCCCCAAGTCCCCGTGGAATATGGTTGGGATGCGGAAGAGTTCCTTATGCACCTCTGTCTAAAGGCTGGATTGAGGCCCACGGACTGGCTGAGGGGAGACGTAAAGATCTACAGGTTTAACGCGGATATCTTCGCAGAAGAGACACCGCGGGGCACTGTCAAGAGAATAACACTCAAGGCATCACACGCTTAAAGCACGATATAAGGGAGCCGACTCTATGGCGCGCGTCCACTTCAGCGTATGCGGTATAGGGCTTGGGCATGCGTCTAGGTGCCGGCCAATAATCTTCGAGGCCATCAAGAGGGGGCATGAAGTATCGATCTCCACCTATGGTGATGCGGTCGGCTATTTTGAGAGGCTGGGTCTGAGCGTCTTGAAGGTGCCCTCAATAGATTATGGACGTGATGCGCAGGGAGCGGTGAGCATAAAAGCAACAATACTACACAATGTCTTCCTACCGTTAAAAGTTGTTGCCCAGACACTCATTGAAGCTAGAATCATTGAGGAATCGGGAGCAGATGCAGTAGTTTCAGACACTAGGGCCTCGGCTGTCCTAGCCTCCCGCCTAACCGGCATCCCAAGCACCCTTATACTCAACCAATACAACGTCCTGTTGCAGAAGGACCGCCTACCCAGACTAGCCGCATTTTTCGAAGACATCATAAACTCGTTCACAGTTGCCTGGAGCCTCTCACATAGGTTACTAATAGCCGACTACCCACCCCCCCTCATAATCTCCAAAGAGAATCTAAGGATGCGCGAGGTGGATGAACCGCGTGCAGAGTATGTAGGCCCGATACTGGAGAGGCTACCGGGCGACTACCCCCCTCGCGGTAAGCTCAAGGAGAAGCTAGGATTCGACCCTTCAATCCCACTAGTAGCGGTAATCCCCACAGGCCCTTACCCGGACCGCATACGCTTCAGAGACCTCATGATGCCTCTCCTCCATCGCCAAAAAGACTTTCAAGCCATAATGACAGGCGTTGTCGGAGGTCAGATAAAAGAGGGTGTGAGGCTTGTGGAGTGGTATGAGGACGAGTATGAGCTGCTGGCGGCCTCAGATGTTGTAGTGACGCGCGCAGGCCAGACACTCGCAGCCAAGGCCCTAGCCTTTAACTGTAGACTCGTCGTGGTCCCTATACCGAGGCAGACGGAGCAGGAATCAAACGCAAAATCACTGGCCGAAAACAGGGTGGCTATCATCCTCAAAGAGGGGGATTTAAGTGTTGAGAACCTCTCAGCATCTGTTAAGAGGGCTTTAGACGAGATAGAAGCCGCGGCCCTCCGAAGGTACTCTAGTTTTGCCGCCAATGTTAGGCCAGTTGAAAGAATACTCGAAATGATTCTGAGCCCTTGATGGAAGCAAGGACCCTATCCTCGTTTTTCTGGAGAATCTGCCAAATATAAATCCGCATGGTTATATATGAGAATTGAGATAAAATATGCGATAGGGTGTTGGACCAACAGGGGCCAAGATGCCCCCTCCGCGTTACTCCTGCAATGGTTTCGGGGTTGGTTGAGGTCCTAGAGCTGCTGAATGGTAGGGCAGATGTAGCCACGCTTGTAAGCGAGGTTGGAATGGAGTCGGGGGTTGTGCTAGAGATACTCGAGGCCTGCGAAGCTCTCGGCTTGGTTAGGGTTGATGAGGGTGACGCAATACTGACTGAATTGGGTCGATCCTTCTCGAGACGGAGGCACTCCGGTAAAATCAAGATGCTCCGCGAGTTGACAAAAAACGCTGAGCCCTTCAAATCAATAATCCGATATATGGCTGAAAAGAAGGACCCTATCCCAGTCGAGCAGATCTGCAGAGAACTCAACCTCTGCGACGACAGCCCCGAGAGCGCCGCCATGGCGAAGTCTTTCCTCCTCGACTGGCTGGTCACGACCGGTTACTTGGAGTATAATGGGGAGGGAGGCTTATTCAAGGCTAGGCGCGGGGTAAAGGCTAGCTAATCAGGGAGAAAAGCTCGTCGACAAGCCTATAGAACTCCTCCGACTTCTTGTTCCTCGGCCGTGGGAGTTCTATGGGAACCTCAGCTAGAATCTTTGCAGGCCGCCCACCCCCCAGCACAATCACCCTGTCGGCAAGCATGACAACCTCCTCAATGTTGTGAGACACCATCACTACAGAGATAGGCGGAAGTGTCGTGTCAAACCACATACCCTCTATCTCGCGAATTAAGCTGAGCGAGGTCAGTGGGTCTAGGTTGCTGAAAGGCTCGTCCAAGAGGAGGAGGTCGGGGTCTGTGACAAGCGCTCTGGCAAGCGCAACCCTCTGCCTCATACCCCCGCTCAGCTCATAGGGGTAAGCAGATCCGTAGCCGCTAAGCTCAACAAGCTCAAGAAGTTCAGAAACTTTTAACTGCTTCTCGCGCTCAGACAAATCCCTCCTAGACGTTAGGGCGAGGTATATGTTCTCTCTAACTGTAAGCCAGGGGAGCAGCGTCGGGATCTGATGCATTAGGGATATGCGCGGTGTAGTGCCGTTCAAAACCTCGCCGCGAAATATCACGGCTCCTGAGAGGGGCTTGATGAGTCCGGCCATAATCCGGAGTATAGTGCTCTTCCCGCATCCACTCGGACCCACTATCCCCAGAAACTCTCCATACCCCACCTGTATGTTCAGGTTCTCTATAACCTTGAGCGTCGACCCAGCCCTCAGGCTATACCCGTGTGTCACATTCCTGAGTTCCAATAGTATTTCAGAGTTGCTCATGGATCCTCAGCGCCTTTATAGAATAGTCGTAGAGGTTTCGCCACAATATTCTGTTGACGAGTATCACGAAGACCGTCATAACTATAACTGTGAACACTAGGCCCGGGGTGTCTGCCATTTCCGCTAGCGTGGACATCAGCTTACCTAGACCCGGAGTTTGGATCTCAAATATTCTCCCCCCCTCACCGAGCCTCTCCGCAACTATCACAGTGTTCCATGCACCACCCGTAGCAGTTATCAACCCCGTCACCATCGATGGGGTCGCGAATGGGAGGTAAATATACCTGAACTTGTTGAACCCTGAGAGTTTATACAGTCTGGCAAGCTCTCGATACTCTTCGTGGACCTTGTTGAAGCCGCCTAGTGTTGAGTAGAAAACATACCACACCGAGCCAAGCGACATCAGCAGTATCGCCCCTAACTCTCTTGAGAGTGTGCCGCCCTCGAAGAAGCCCGAGATGATTGGGAATATTAGCGGCGAGGGGAGAGAGGCGACGATCTGGAGTACGGGGAGGAGAGTATTTCTTACACGTGGCTTCTCAGAAATGATATAGGCTATGGGTAGGCTGATTGCAAGCATAAGCGCTAAGCATACTAATACGCGGGAGAAGGAGTAGGCGAGTGCCTCGCCGATGCTCAGCAACCCTAGCCTCACACCAGCACCCGCCACGCTGGAAACCGCAGTCCACACATCACCTATGTTAGCATATATCCTCGGCCCTGCGAAAACGAGCAGAACAATAATAAAGACTATGAATATTAGCCGCTTGATGTCGCTCCCCACATACCTTATGTTGACGAGCTGGGTTGGGAAAACGCGGTGGGTAAGCCCTGCAATACGCCTAGGCTCCAGTTTCAGTGGGGCGTGAATAGACTTGATGCGGGTATAGAGCTCCATGATCATCGGCGTCCTCTGCCCCGCTGGAGGCTGAGCTATGTCAAACCTATACCTGTCTGAATAGGAGATGAGAGGCATCAGGATGAGGAGATATACGGCGATAATGCTGAGGGCCGTCGCAAGTAGACCGATCGCGATGCCTGCATGGTATCCCAACTCCAGATATCTCAGGATGAGCGTCCCTATACCCGCCACCCTTACCTCAGCCTCTCCGAGAGCTATTACCTCGCTGGCTGCTAAGAAGTAGAAAGCATTTGCTAAACTCGCGGGCAACTGGTCTACAATCTTGGGGAAAACAGCCGGCACATAGATTTTCCCAAGCCGATCTCTCAGTGACAGCTTGCTGAGCTCCGCAACCTCGATCATGGACTGTGGAATTGATCGAGCCCCTTCATAGACAGCGAATGCCAGATTCCAGAACGTGCAGGTAAATATGAGAAAGATCGATGCGAGCTCATAGCCTAGGATCGGTACGGCTCGTGCCAGCACATAGACTGCCAGCGGGAAGAAGCCCAGTATAGGCACGCTCTGGAGAACGTCTAGGATGGGGATCGCAACCCTATCAACCCGCCTGCTCATCCCCGAATATATCCCAACGATAATGGCGGCTAAGACTGATAGGGCCAGGGCTGCAGCAATTCTAGCCCAAGATAGCGCTACCGCCGCTAATACCTCCCACAGCAAGAGTCCCGTCTCAGGTAGGTGCTGGCGATAGTAAATATCTTCTACTATCCCGCCCTCCGCGCGGTATCGAGGACACCTTTCCGCACCAGCCTGACCCTCAGTGATATCAGCCTCTCGCCGCTAAAGATCCACGCCGCAACGCTCAGCAATAACACGAGACAAGCGAGGGTAACCAGCATGTGTGTTATGGCGGCTGGTAAATCAGAGGATGTGACCGACTCTAGTGCTAGAAACACGTGTGTCACAGGGTTCAACAGCATTATAGTGCGGGATGCGGAGTCAAGGGCGCCAACCCCGCCGAGCAGCTGTAGGATGAATGGGGGGAGGAAGAGTAGGGCTAGCAGGAGGGATGCGAGCTGTTGCCCTCCACGCACGTCCCCAGCCAGGATGCCTGCCAGAATTCCGACCGCAAGCGTCAGCGCAAGCGAAATTATCACGATCAAGCCCAAGAGAATAAGGACCGGTGCAGACAAGCTGTAAACCGTAGCCAACATTTCAGCACTTGTTTGACCACCGTCACCTAAGGGTTGACGCATTGTAGAGATCATCCCCCGGAAGTAGAGGAGGAATCCTATCATGAATGAGGCTCCCCCAAGAGCCGCCAAGATGACCGAGCCTAGAAGCTTAGCTGCAAGGAGCTTCAATCTGTGTATGGGCAGGGTCAGAAGTATCTCGAGAGTTTTCGCTTCCTTCTCTAAAGCTATGCTCGTGGCCGAGACGCTACCGGCTGTTACAGCGAGTATGAAGATTCCGAGCGGTATTATCAGGGAGAGATAGAGCACGGGCTGGAGAACCGCAGTGGACACCCCGCCTAACACTTGACCTTGATAGACGATAAATTCTGAGACCGTGAATGGCGACTTATAGAAACTCACATCGATTCCATCACTGCTGGCAAGCCTCTCGCCGAGATTGGCTGATAAACGGTGGAAGAGGGCTAAGAAGTTTGAGAGGCCTTGCAGCTCACTAATCGAGAGCCTCTCGAGGCGGTAGTATAGTTGGACTAAGGCTTGCCTGTAGTTGGTGATGTTCAGGGAGAAGCCCTCGGGAATGATTATGAGAAGCCCCGAATCTAGGCCCTCCAGAATCTCGCGCGGGTCACCTCCACTCGGAGCGGGCTTTAATCTGACGCCGGTTCTACCCAGGGTCTCTAATAATTCGTGGGACGCCCATCCACCATCTCTGTCCAGTACTGCAACCTCGTATCCCGGCTGTGCCCTCCCTGCTGCGGAGGATCCCGCGCTCATCGTGAATCCGAGGAGTGGGAAGAGAATGAGTGGCATAAGTAAAACGCCTATAAGGATTGTTTTCTCGGCTAGCAGCTCGCGCAACTCTTTCCAAACAAGGGCACTAAAACTCATCTACCACCCCCCCTCAGTGATAGGAAGAGCTCTTCAAGATTCTCTGCTCCCGCGCGCTCCATCAGGGATTTCGGCTCACCCTCCGCGATTATCACTCCCCCATCGATAAATGCGATCCTATCACAGAGATACTCCACCTCCAGCATGTTATGGCTCGAGATAAGAAAAGTCATACCTTGGCGCGAATACTTCCTTATCACCCCTCTCACATATACCGCGTGCATAACATCTAAGCCAGCTGTCGGCTCATCTAGGATGGCTAGCCTCGGACGCGCGATCAGTGTCCCTGCCAGGAGAATACGCCTCCTCATCCCTAGACTGTACGAGCCCATTCTAGCCCGAAGCGCTTCACCGAGCCCAGAGACTTCCTCAGCCTCCCGCAGCGCCTCCCCCTCATCCCTGTTATAGACCCTCGCAAGGAATCGAATGTACTCCACACCACTAAGGCCCCTATACACACCAGCCTCCTCTGGAAGATACGATATTAAACGCCTCACCGCCTGAGCATCCTTCACCACGTCGAGGCCGAATATCCTTGCACCACCCCTACTAGGCCTCAAAATCGTAGCGATGATCCGGAAACAAGTGGTCTTGCCGGCACCGTTGGGGCCGATCAAGCCGAAAACCTCTCCAACGCCAACCCTGAAGCTAACCCCCTTCAAAGCCGCCTTCTCGCCGAAAAACTTCCAGACACTCTCCGCCTCAACAGCCACAGCCAAACCCAAGCACCGAAAACCCCCATTAACCCCAAACAAATAAACATGACAACCCCTCAGCACCACCAACCAGCTCTAGAATTTTTATACAGGCCAAACCCCACAAACATTGAAGCGGCGGTAGTCTAGCCTGGTAGGACACCAAGCACAAAGCTGCGTGGAAGCCTGCCACGCTGGGGGTCGCGGGTTCAAATCCCGCCCGCCGCATTTTTATGTTACAAATGGGTGTTGAGGGGGTTTGGGGGAAATAGGCAGGGGTTTGGTGGATTGGCTTCTTCTGTTTTTGGGAGTGCGCAATCTCACGCTTCTGCCAAATATGTTGTGTACCGTTGTTTTGCAGCTGAACTTTTAGTTTATTTTTCTTCTTTAGTAGTTATTGTTACCTTCCATGCTGGATGGTGTTTTTTAGCCCACGCGACTGAAACTTTACCATCGATAAATACCGCTTTCAATGTTTCCCAGTTGACAGGGTTTACAGCAAGCATTATGTGTCCTACGAGAGGAGGTATCAGAATTACCAGTCCTAGGTCGTGGGTCAGCAGGAGCAACCACCTGTACGGCCCTACGTCTAAGAATGCTAGCGGTATCCCGCTTATACCAAGTAGCAGCAATCCAAGATGCATTATGTGGATGTAGTATTTCTCTAGAGGGTGGTGGAATCCTATCGGCGGCCTCGGCCTTTTGAATCCGAGCCAGTTCAGGGCTATTGTTAGTGAGTCTTTGAAATCTTTGGTTGTAGGTACCCATTCTTCCCCAGTCTCCTCAAGGGGCCTTCTGACAACTATAGCGAACCTGATCAGTATAAGGACGAAAGCCGCGCTCAGCGCCGCTGTAATGAAGTAGTGGTGAAGAACTGCCCGTAGCTCTCGCCCTCCAACCAGATAAATCAATGCATTAAACCTTTCACCATCTAAGGTAGGCAACCCTGTTATTATTCCGATGCCGACACTTACGACAAACAACCAGTGTATCGCGCGTGCGAGCCTATCCCACCTGACGACCCTTTCTAGTTCAGCCATTTCTCTCCACCTCCTTGATAGAGGCTTTTCTGGCCTTCCTCTCCTTCACAATGTGAGCTATCCCTAGTATAAGGGCTACAGTCGATGCGGCATAGATGAATGGTTTGGTGAATTCATGTTTGAACCTCTTCCAGAGATTTAAGCCTATTTGTGAAGTTGGTGGTTCAGGTAGTGGATATTCATGAAACTCGACGCTGAGCCCCTCGAATTCGTGCCTCTTTCCAGTCTTGACTACACGTGCCGGGGTGTCGAAGTATGCTTGGCCTCCACCTATCCAACTCACCATCGGCCAGTTGTCCAGCGATGGATCTGTAGCCTGTATGGGATTTGATGTGATACCACTGAATCTCCACCTGTCGACTGATAGGCCACCCTCATAATACTCTGCCGGGCTCTTGGTAAACAATATTTTCTTCGCAAGCGCAGGCAGATGTCTCACAGGGTTCACAGCCTCTTCAGGTATTTCCACCTTTTCTGGAAGCTCTTGGGTGAAGTTCTCGAAACCCCTCGCCTCAAATTTGGGCTTAGATACAACCGTTTCAACCCACCTACCCATCCCATAGGGAATATACAGCACTCCTGGCGCAACTAGGGGAGATACCACTGCCGGAGCCTCTAGAGACCCCCAAGGAGTCTCCATCTTGACAATGTCTCCAGTCTCTACGCCGGCCTTAGCTGCGTCCAAGGGATTCAGCACCACGAAGTTCTCTGGCATCATTTGCTTCAGCCAGTAGTAGAACTGGCTTCTGTGTTTTGTGAATAGAGGCCCGGAGCTGAATACGTGTGTTAGCGGCCACTCCTCCTTCCTGTAGATCTGTCTCAAGGGCGTGCCTGGAAGCCACTTGTCCCTCTTCTCAGGCGCCTGAGCGGCGGGGGCATAGGTTGCCGGTGGGAAGTATTTAGGCCCTCCATAGAACTTCTCTCCAGTAACGCTATTCCGAGTCTTAGCCAGCTTATCGTTCCAAAGCTTGAGAATCTTATCTCCTGGCACAGACCTCTTTGACCAACCCTTCTCATCGAAAGAGTCTTCATATCTCGTAAAGACGCCACCCCTAGCGAGTGCATAGGCAACGTACCTCCACTCCTCTGGCGGCAGTATGTCTCTGAACTGTGCAATGGGGTAGTTCCTCTCCACAAACCGCACCTCCTCGTCCGGCACGTTCTCGGGTATTATTTTGAGGTCTTTGGCATGTAGCGCGCCGTTGGCGTATACTCTCATGATGTATTCCCAGAAACAGTGCATGGCAAACCATTGCCCCTCATACTTTTTCTCGGCGACGCCTCGGAACGCCTTTTCACCGTAGCCCGGCATCTTTAAAGTCTTAGCCACGTCTATGAGGAACTCCCACATGGAGGCATACCTTGGGTGTCCGTTTGGACATGTGCCTATCTGCTGTGTAAGAGGCATTATGACGGGGGAACGCCACGACTCGGCTCTGACGTATCCGAGCCCGCCCGCATACAGGAACTGGACCCCGCTAAGCCCGGTCTCCAAGTACGTCGTATCAGGCACGATAAAGTCGGCGTATAGATAGGTCTCGTTTATCGTCGTTGTAATTCCTATAAACAGAGGTAGTTTCTTGGTGTCTTTAAGCACTTCAACAAACTTGAGGCCGTAGTTGGCAGATATGACTGGGTTTGCGTAAAAGAGTATCAAAACACCTATCGGGTATGGATACCTTTCAGCAATCCCGGCAAATAACTCTGAATATATCTCCTCAGGCGTGTTGGGGAACCAAGGCCTCTTCGTTGGAAACGCGGCCTTGACTGCTTCCTTACCACTCTTGCCCTCCTTTATAGCCTGCTTAACTCTAAGCCAGTACTCTAGAGTATCTTCATAGCTGTACTTGTGTCTGTCTATCGGTGGCCCCCACCTCACTGGCTGACCAAAACCAGAATCTCTGAGATCATACAGGTGCGAGTTATAGCTCGTCGTGGATGGCCGCCCCAGCAAACCTCCCTTCCTGTGGAAGTTGCCGATAAGAATGTCTAAAGTCCTGTATGCCCAAACTATGTATTCCCCGTTTGGATGCATAGAGACACCCCTGTGGAGATACGTTGCAGACATGGGTGCGGCATCCACAAAGTCCCTAATCATTGCTTCCACAGTCTTGGCATAGTTTGTAAACTCCGGAGTGCCGCGCTCGTAGGGGCTTGCGACTGCTACCCATTCTTCAAAACTATGACTTAGGGATTCATCATAAAGGATCTTGAACGGCGTTTTCACAGTTACAACTTCTCCAGTAGCCAACGTAACACGGCTTTCGAAGAGGAGTTCAGCTTTGTCAACCGCGTCGTATACTGCAAACCCTTCACCAGTCCACACCACGTATTTGTCGGAGTCTTCCAGCCCTATGTCTTTGGCTTTTAGAAACTCGCCAAATCTTGGATGACCCTCCTCCACGATCACTAGCCAGGTGGCATTACTGCTGTATGGATAGCCTAGCTTCTTAGCAGCCTCTGCGTTTGGCGCCGAGTGGAGTGCCTCATCATATCGCTTGTTCTCCAGAATCCACCTGATCATGGCGAAAGCCAGAGCACCATCTTCACCAGGCTTCACCGGCACCCAGATAATGTTGCCTCTAGCAGGAGTCCTTGGAGCCAATGGGTTGACCCAGTAGATTTTCAACTCGCCGTTGGCGGCTTTCTCTATAAGGAGACCTTGACCCGTCGCCCCGGGGTGAATCCTTGCCATCTCCGTACCAGCCATTATGAGAACTTTGGCGCTCTGGTCGGGATTTATGTCGTAGTAGCCAGACCAGAGGTAGTTGCCAGCATAGTAACCTAATTGACATGACGAGGTATGTCTTGCCCAGTTGACACTTCCTAGAGCAAACAACCACCTCCTGTAGAATATATCTGCGTTGTCTTGACCTCTACCTCTAAGCCAAACCACCATGTTGGCCTTGGTACCTAATTCAGGCCTGTCCGGGTCTATCAGTATATCTTCAAGTCTTACCCCCTTCTCACCTAGAATCTTACTCCATTTGGTTTTGAAATCTTCTATGGATTTCACAAGCTCGTCATAAGTCTTTTTACCATCTTTAGCCACAGATATAATGGCATCAATGTCTTTCTTCATCTCTGACAGTATTTTGTTGGGGTCTTCGAAACCGGCGTCTCTCAACCTGCCATAGGTGAAGAATTCCTTGAGTCCAGGTAGCTTTTCTCCAGTTTCCGGAATTTCGCAACCATCGGTTACATATTTGATTAATTCGTCCCAAGTTATTACTTTCCACTTGCCGCTACCCCTAGGGCCAGCCCTCCTCAAGGGCTTAATGACTCTGTAGGGGTCGTAAACGTAATGTATGCCGTCGACACCTCTAGCGCATATCGTTCCGCTCCACCTCTCTATCGCTTCCTTAATGGGTGTGTGATATGGAAGGGGGGCGTATCTCTCAGTCTGTTTCTCAAAAGACACTGCTCTGTTGTAGATATGGTATGGATTGCCCTCAATCCTCTCCACAACTTCGGTGTCGCCGTATCTCACTACACGTGCCGTGATGCCGCATCTAACGTTACAACCTAGACAGGACGTATTTACGTACCTGACATTCTCGCCGTACAGCGGATCTGGGCCGTAGTTTTCCCCCTTGGGTCTTATGATTCTGTCTACAGCCTCCCAGTTCCCCACTAGGAGAGCCGCAAGCGACGCCGTTGCTACGCCGCCCTTTATGCACTCTCTCCTATCGATTTTCGCACTCATACGCTCCCCCTCCCCCTTTTATAGTAGTATATCTCCGGCACGACCCCAGTGGCCATTCTATAATAGATCTGCGGCTCGTTTCCGGTAGCCCTCCCAAGCCTCTGCGTCGGCGTCCTAGCCAGGATTTTGGCTATTTCAGAGTTGGGGTCGTTAAGGTCCCCAAACACTCTGGCCCCAGTCGGGCAAACTTCCACACATGCTGGTAGTTTACCCTGATATATCCTGTGATTGCAGAATGTACATTTGTCGGGAATGCCCTTGATGGGGTTGAAAAATACAGCCTTGTAGGGGCAGGCCTGAATACACGCGCCACACGCGATACAGAGATTAGGATCTAGAAGTATGAGGCCATCTTCACCCTTGTGCATGGCACCTGTGGGGCAAGCCTCGACGCAGGATGGGTTTACACAGTGGTTACACTGCATTGGGACAAATGCCGTAACACCATCGTAGAGTGTATGTCTCTCCACCCGAGTCCTGAAAGATCCTATTGGCACGTTATTCTCAGCCGCACATGCCGCCACGCAAGCCATACAGCCATAACACTTGGCAACATCGATGTACATGGCCCACCTGCGACCACCACGCGCCTCAGCAGACCCGGAGAACCCCCCTAATACTATGGGTGAAACAGTAGCAGAGGCCACCAGCTTTTTAACAAAGTCACGCCGCGTTACAGCATAATTATAACAATCATTCTGATTATTGTTCATTCATCTAGCACCAAGAAGACTTTGTAAATCCGTGTTAAATACCTTGTGCCACACAAATAGTTATAGTTTATACAAATTTATGATTTTGTATAGTTACGCAATTTTACATCAATGTATGCTATTTTTTTGTTAGTATTTGTTTGAGGTCGTCGGCATCCTCTGAAACTATCTGTAGGAATGGTTTCAATCCCTTGCATACCTCTACTGCATAAGCCAGTGTTGGGATTAGATGGACTCTAAGAAATCTGTGCTGTATTTTTAGAGAGTCTATGCCACCCTGTCTCGCAAGCTGCGCCATGAATGCGAACATGGTCACAAGACTGTCCGGCTCTTCCAGAGCCTCGAACCCTGCCTCTTGATAGAATTGAGATATGGCTTTCGGCAACAGGCTACGGGTTACCGGGTCATAGTCCATCCGTACGCTGGAAGCCTTTAGAGATTTTAAATCACAGTCCGAAAAGTCTGCTCCAACCTTCCTCGCGAATGCTACACCCTCCTCGGCACCCAACAACGCAAGTGTCATGACGAGGTAGAGCGAGGCCCTGTCAGCCAACCCCACAAACGCAGCCCTTTCCTCAACCTAAAATACGTTCGAGTAAGGAGACGCGTAACCGTTTTCGAGGCTTCTCGGTATTAAAAACCCCTATACCAATGTTTGGGCTAAAACCATTCACACGTTTCAGTCTTAGGGCTACACCGTATTCTTGCTCAGCTGGCGAGACCCTCCCCCAAAAGCCATTCACACTCCCGGCCTACTTATGCATAGTGAGAAAATATGCGGTATAGCCCGCCACTCTCTTGAATCCAGAAAGGAATCGAAGGTCCCGACCATATCCACCCCTCATAACCAATATGATATCAGTGTTTAAACCTGCACCGCCATATTACATGTTACGCCGGGGGAGGGATTCGAACCCTCGCGGCCCGAATTGGGCCACAGGCTCTCCAGGCCTGCGCATTGACCTCTCTGCCACCCCGGCCCGCTAATATCTTGTGTGCTGGCTTGTTTTAGATTTTCCCTTCCCCCATCTTGGAGGATAGGTGCCGCGTGTCATGAAGACTCTGTCGGTCTTAGCTATGATTCCTTCTTCTCTCAGTATTTCTTCCGTGGATTTTAGTGCTTTGGCTATTGCGACTATTTCGCCCTTGAGTGTGTAGATTCCAATTGTTGCGCCTCTGGATATTCTTGTCTCGGCTTGTGCGACTCCGGGCTTGGCTAGGGGTGCGCCATGGCAGATGGCGTCGACGGCGGAGTCGAGGACTACTATTCTAGGTATGTATTCGAGGAGCTCTTCGATGGGTCTTATGAGGCTCCGCAGTCCCTTCTCATCCCCGCACTCCCTGAACTGCCAGGCTGCGCGCTGGAGCTGCTGGATTGTGACCGCCTCCCTCTCGGACTTAGGGCCTATCCGTACACGCCTCAGCTCAACCATGTGGGCTCCAACACCCAAGACCAGTCCCAAGTCGTGGCAGAGCTTACGGACGTATGTGCCGCCGCTCACGATCATTCTTAAGAGGACGTCTCGCCCATCCCTCTCCAGCACCTCTGCCTCGAACAGCTCCTTTTTCCTGACCTGTCTGGCCACGTTGGATCTTACTGGTGGAGTCTGATAGAACTCTCCAATGAACTGTGAGAGCCCCCATTCGAGGGCGTCGTCGTCGACATCTCCGTGGAGCCTAAGTAGGCAGACGTACTCCTTCGGGTAGGTGTGGATTTCTGCGGAGGCTTTGGTAGCGCTTCCTAGTAGGACTGGAAGCAGCCCGGAGACCGCGGGATCTCCCCCACCCATCGGGGCTCTAGGGTCCCGCCGTGCCCGGCCCTCTCAACTCCCAGCAGTCTTCTAACCCGCTCGGTTATCTCGCCGCTGGTGGGGCCGCGAGGCTTGTCCAAGGGGACGTAGCCGTAGTTGAGGAGGTCGTGGATTGGGCGGTCTTCAGGTCTTGAACCGTAACGAGGGTCTGTTTCCGCCTCCTTAATTGTCACGAATTCTCGCTCGGCGGGCCAAGGGGTGACGCTGTGCCGCAAGAGTATGCCTACCACCTTGATATCTCAGCCCTCCTCTTCATGTAGTCGATAAGCCCGCTCTCCTCGAGGGCCTTGACAACTTCCTCGTCACTCGCGTCCCGCTTCACCTCGACTCTGTACTGTGTTGGCAGGATGTGGAGGATGTTTACGTTCCGCCTCCTGAGCCCTGTGAGGCTCGGCGGCCCTGTCACTAGTACCCGGTTGCCTCCTACGACGTTCACAACAACGCCTTTTAGACCGGCGTCGCGCCCCGCAACCTTCACCACTATTCTTCCAATCTCGGCCGCCATACCTGAATCCACCTATCACTACTGCCCTGTAATAAATCTCAGCCGCGCATCGGTCTCTACCCTTTTTAACTCGCTGTGCAAATCAATATCCGTGCATAAGAAGGACATCGTGGTAGTAGTGAGTGGTCTAGCGGCTTCGGGGAAGAGCACACTGTCTCGACTCCTCGCCGAGAGGCTTGGTGTTGAGCGCTATTCTGGGGGCGAGGCTTTGAAGTCAATCGCTAAGAGGAAGGGCTTCGACACCTCTGGGAACAGGTGGTGGGAGAGCGAGGCCGGTATGCAGTTCCTAGCCCTCAGGGAGAGGGATGAGAGCTTTGATAGGATGGTTGATGAGGAGCTTCTCCGATTGGCTCGGCGTGGCGGAGTAGTTATCGATAGCTGGGTCTTACCGTGGCTCTTCGATAGCGGTTTCAAGGTATGGCTCAAGGCGGATAGAGAGGTGAGGGCTGAGAGGCTTGCCAAGAGAGCTGGGCTCAGCCTAGAAACTGCTCGCAGAATACTTGAGGAGCGTGATGCCAGAAACGTGGAACTCTACCGGCGGCTATATGGGTTGAAGCTGGGCGAGGATTTCACCCCCTTCCACCTTATTCTAGATACATCGCGGCTAAGCAGCGAGGAAGTTTTTGATATAGTATACCTAGCAGTCAGGCACTACTTTGACCTGTAGGGCTGCTTGCCGCAGCACCCTTCACAACCCATCTAAGTATCGCCTCTCTCAGGCAGGCGTGGCAGAGATATCCACCATACAGCCTCTCTACCCGCTTCTCACTAGCCGATAGCTTCCTCCCGTCAGAGACGCCACCCAATGGCCGGCCACACCACGCACACTTCCTGGTCAACCTATCTCACCTCCCCCCTACTTCTTCACGGTGCTTGGAGTAATCTTCATCCCTAAAAACTTGTTTATTGGCAGGCTAATAGCGAAGAACGTCAGGAGGTACCATCCGAAAAACTGTACCTTTCCCTCCACCGAGATGAATGGTAGCTCGAGTCCGGGCGGCATGGTTAGAAGCGGTGTGTGACCATATCGCGCATTTGCGAAGAAGAAGAATGTAAAGAAGATTACCATGGAGATTAACATGAGTATCATGTTTTTTCCGAATATCTTGGCCTGAACCCTCTGCATGTATTCCTTCTTCTTCTCCAGCCTCTCCACGGCTTTCATATCCTTCTCCCTGAGAGCCTTCATTAGCTCCCGATTATATTTGGTAACCTCCTGCATAGCTATCATGTCCTCCTTGCTCAAGATTACACGCCTCAAGCCCGCGGAGACTAGTGCCAGCATCGTTGAAAAGCCTAATATCTCGAAAACAGCAGCCTCAACCATCCCTACTCTTCACCCACTAGCCGTGCAAGGGCGGGATAGGTCTCGGCTACGCGCTCCCTTACCAGTATCTGGTAGTACTGGTAGAGGATTCCGATCATTAGTAGCAATCCAGTCCCTGTCCCGAAGGCGTTTACGTAGTTTGCCGTGCTTGCTAAGAGGCCTACGATGATTGATCCTATGATGGCCACCGTGTAGATGTAGCGGCGGAGGATTGACGAGATAATGACCGGCGATCTTCTGAAACCTGGAACCTGCATGCCTGCCGCTATAAGTTGATCCGCAACCCTCTCGGGAGATAGTCCCCCCACAGTTATCCAGAACCGCCCCAGCATGAGGCAGAACCCGACCATCAGCCCCACAAAAGCTAGGGATCTTACGGGGTCTGCCACTGCTTCTGTAAAGTTTGATGGGCCAAGCGTGTAGTAGGCTAGGCCGCCGGTTGGGATGGGCTGGGTTGCCCCCTCGCTAACGGTAAATGTGCCTAGTAGGTTTAGGATTGGGTTTGAGTTATCTGTGTTGTACCTTGACCATACTATTGTGGAGAGGTAGTAGATGTTTGTGAAGATTGTTGAGGCGAAGATGACCGGGACGTTGGAGACGTAGAGTAGCTTGATTGGATATGTTCCTCTGAACCCACTATACCTTGAGTGGCTTATAGGGATATTGACTCTAACCCCCTCCAGATAGATTAGAGACAGAATTATTGAGACGGTTGATATGAGGCCTAGTATGTCTCCGCGCTGAGCCACGTGTCTTATGAAGAGAGGCCCAATACCTTCGGGGGTGAATAAGCCTTGGATTATTGCAAGGACGACTCCGTGAAAGTATCCGTCTTGTAGGATGAGGGGTGAGAAGAGGTCTGAGAATATCTGGCCGGCTACTCCCGCGGCTATGAACAGGCTTATGCCGCTTCCCAAGCCCCACCCCTTCTGCACCAGCTCGTCCATCAACATTATCACGATCGTTGCGAAGAAGAGTTGTGCAAACACCAGCAGCTGTGTTGTAGGTGTAAGTGTTCCGAAGTAGCCTGCGAGAATATAGGCCGCTCCTTGGAATATCGCTATAACCAGTGTGAAGACCTTGCTGAGAGCCGTGAATAGAGCCCTATCCTCACTCTTCTTCAGGTCTAGGCGCAGAATCTCAGCCCCTACAAGGAGCTGGAGAATCAGGCCTCCGGTGACTATGGGGCCTATCCCGAGCGTTGTTAGCGTCCCGATGTTAGATGCGAAGATTATGTTAAGGAGCAGGGGGCTAGCCTGCGTGGGCGACACTGATACTCCATAGAGCGCAGTACTGCTCATGGCCTCGTAGATCACCAGCACTAGCGCGGTCCAGATGAGCCGCTCTGAAAGCGTCAGCTTCTTGACCGGCTTAGCGGCCTGAGGCAGGAGTTTTGTAAGGACCTCACCGAGCCGCTTCCTCTCCTCGCTCATCTCACTATTCAGCCGCCACTATCACTGAGTTTGAGGCTAAAACCTTCTCCTCAGCCTTGGATGTCCATGACTTCGCAACTATCTTTACTGGGATGGTAAGCCGGCCCTTGCCGAGAACCTTATCATAGCCTAGTGACGTGAGGTCGACTACTATTTTTCCATCCTCACTCTTTGTCATGCCACTAGTTTTAAGCTTCTCAGCAATCAGTGAGACTTGGTCTAGATTTATCGCCTTAACCTCCCTTGAGGTGGGTGGGTGGAACCCCTTCTCCCCAAAGTGTTCGGGGGCATATTTTATAATCCATGTCCACTTGTGTTTATGGCCTCCTGCCATCCCCCGGCCTCCCTTAGCCCCATGCTTTCTATGCTGGCCTATCTGCCCCCAGCCATGCGTGCGGGACCCACGCCTCTTCCTCACCTTTCGGAGCCTCGTGGGCATCAGAGACACCCTAACTTTTCACACCAACCCCTGATATATATCCTCCCGACCGCCCTCTAACACATAGCCTCTATAAGCCTTCCAATCCTCTCTCCCGCATATCCGAGAACGCCCTTCTGACCTACAGGGCGCTTTATACTCCCCTTGAAGCCTCCTCGGGGTGGGTGGAGCCTGAAGGTGGGCTTGAAAATCCTCCTCAACACACCTACATCCAGCTCTCCTTTACAGATCTTTTCAGCTAGCTCCTCGTAGTCTGCGACTCCCAGCTTCCTGAGCTCCTCCTCAACCTTTACGCCGGGCTGGGGGTCGGCTCTCCTGAATAATTTGACCAGCATCTCGGGGGTGGCCTCACCCCAAGTCACATAAGACCCAACCTTCCTGAGAACACCTCTAACGCTCGTGTTCAGCTGTAGTAGTACCGCGTGGTTTGCCCTCTTAAGGTTTAGAAGCCTCAACATATACTCTGTCTCAGAATCCATCCCGGAGGGACCTCTAATCCTTATGACTATCACTGGTGGGGCTCTATCCAAAGCCTCTTCACCACATGCTAGGCAGAACTATGTAATTCGTTCTCTTTAGCGCGTCGTATACGGCCCCGGCCATGCTTAATGGCGTTCGCGTCTCGCCGAAGCTCCTTAGCCAGCAGTCATTTACTCCAGCAAGTCTAAGCATAATCTTGGCGATGTCGCCGGCTACAAGGCCCAGCCCGCGGGGGGCGGGGAGGAGATGAACCTCGACACTGCCGCACCTGCCCTTAACTGTTACTCGGAGGCTGTGTGGATCCCCGCAGGCACACTCCCAGCTACCGCACCCCCTCTGTACGTATATCAGGTTCATTTTAGCCCTGTTAACAGCCCTCTCAATGGCCATAACTACTTGGGTTGACTTGGCAGTTCCGAGGCCGACTAAACCATCCCCGTTGCCCACCGCGACTATCGCCTTATACCTTGATTTCTCGCCTGCGTCAGTCTGTCTCTGCACCAGCTTGATGTCTATGACCTCCTGCTGGAGGTTGGGTACAAGCAAATCAACTATCTCTGGCTCTGTTATTCTATAGTTATTGGCGAATAACTCCTCTATAGAGGTTATTTTCCCCTCCTTGACAAGCCTCCCAACAAGTGTCCTCGGCTCCCACCCTGTACTCATCTATCCATCCGAGTTGCCAAACCCGCCTTAAGAACCTTAGCCCTACGCAACGCTCCTCAAAGCTGTTGAGTCAAGGGTTAGGCGGTAGGGGATGTATCTTGAGGCGAAGTAGATCACAAACCCTCTACTAAGTAGGGAGGAGAATGTATCTACTTGGAGCTGAACCTGTAGCGCGGGTATGAGCCAGCCGCTGGAGAAATCCATCACATTCACCGAGTAAAGTATCTGTGTCTTTCTCTGGTCTCCCAGCTGGTCCAGCACACTTCTTAGCTGCTCCATGTATTCGGGGCCGAGCCGTGGCTCCTCCGAGGTTATCTCGCGGAGCCAAATTGGAGATCTAATAACTATGTAGTCGGCGTAGCTCATCAGCCTTTCTATGGCGTCACCTCCGAGTAAGGGGTCTACGCCATCGACAAAAACCTCCTTCGAACTGTCGAGATTGGCGCGTAGTTCAACCAGCAACGGCTCAATCCACTCCACGTCTCCAATCGAGACTAGGCCCTCTTGGGGGGACAACACGTATACGCCGTCGAAGCCTATAGAGTAGACTGCCGTGGAGACTCGCCGCGCATAGAACTCAGCTAGACTGACGTTTGAGGAGAGCATCAACCCAAAAGCCATTCTATCATTCTTATCTACTAGGTATTGATTCCCCCTAAACCAGCTTGACTCATACCCCTGCATACCATACGACACTAGCAGGTCCTTGCTCTTCGTGAATACTCCTACTAAAACCTTCAGCCCAGACGATCTCAGCCCGTTCACAAGTTTGAAAAGGTCGAAGAGCGTCCATCCACCCGAATCCAGTCTGAACCTAAAGTATCTGGAGACCTCGCTGCGCGGGCTCAGCTGAGGGTAGTCTATAAAGAAGTCTGGAGAAAGGGGGATTACTACATGTGTGGGCTCGCCGAGGCTCCGGTACAGGTCTGGAGGTATGCTCGTGGAACCTACTTGAAATATTGAGTCGGGGCTCTCTATGATGGCGACCCTGACCGGCTGTGCGGGCAGCCTTACACCCGCAGGGCTGGGGAGGACGGTGACGACTATCAGGGCGACCACTATAATCGATGCTATCCCAGCTCTCTCATCCAGCCTTCTTTTAAGAAGGGTTAGCTTGTTCAGTGCAAGTGTGAGCTTTACAGACTCCCAACCGGCAACACCAGCCGCTACAAGGACTAGGGAGCCTGCCAGCCCCGACTCTAATAGGCTTAGATTGGATACTTTCCCCATGTTTGCGGGGTCGTATCCGATAATGAAGATGCTCCCAGCGATGAATGTTAGGGCTGCCATGTGGAGGAGTGTGAGCCTCCTCCTAATCTCCCTCCGCGACTCCGGGTCGTCGTGAATCCAGGCAGCCAGTAAGAGGAGTGGAAGCCCAAGCACTAGGTATTGGACGTTTATCTTGGGAGAGGTTGCGAGGAATATGGTGAAGATACCTGCAAGCATCATAGTCAAGTTTCTACTGCGGTTGGGGTCAGTATGTTGTTTGTAGAGTATTATGGCGAGGGCTGCTGTGAATAATGCCCACCCAACAACACTAGCAACCTCACCTCCAACAAAGATCCCTAAGAGTGTCCAGTAGGTGAATTGCCCGACATTTGACCTGTGGTAGAGGAGCTTGTCTAGATAGCTGGGTAGGTCGCTCAGGAATGGAAGGGAGACTATCAGGAGGATACATGCGAATGGGAGGATTAGGTTGGTAATGACGCGCCTGAGACCATGCTTTTTGATCTGGAGCAGGAGTATTGATGGCAGAAGGATGACTGGATATATCTTAAAGGAGGTTGCTAGGCCGAGTGAGGCCGCGGCCGCCGACCACCTGCCCGATAATAGGAGGTATACTGCTAGCGTTGTGAAGAGGGCAGGTATTGCGTCAAACATTCCCCAAATGCTTGAGACAAAGATTGTTAGAGGGTTTAGGAGATATATTGTGGCCAATTTGTAGGCATCATCCTCGCCGAGGCCGAGCCGCTTGGCTGTGAGCCAAAGTATCAGCCCGCAGAGTACATCGGCCACAATGATGGGCAGCTTCAAAAA
This sequence comes from uncultured archaeon, assembly GCA_937921685.1. Taxonomy (GTDB): domain Archaea; phylum Thermoproteota; class Nitrososphaeria_A; order Caldarchaeales; family Calditenuaceae; genus HRBIN02. The sequence continues at coordinate 4,107 of CAKZUF010000020.1, read as the reverse complement.
AAGAATGGATACCTCCCTACTCCCACCCAGCGTCGATGCGATATATCTCGTACCTGCCAGAAGGTATAACCATGGGGGTGGATAGGCGTAAAAACCCCAGGGAAAGCCCTCAAGCTGTGGATAACTGTATATGTTGATCTGCTCGTTGAGAAAAAGTTCCGAGGTTTTCAGCCAAACGAAAAGGTCCCAGCCGTGCCCGGTATAAGCTGAGGGGGCTAGCCTCGCGGCGAGGGCTACGGCTACTATGCCGGCCAGCCTTCCCCCTCTTCCCAAAACTTTTCAGAATATCACGGGATAGGCTTATTTAAGTTAATTTTCCCAGCGTAGAAAAACGCTTATACAGCTAAGGGATCAATAACCATTTAGATGCAATTGAGACTGGACCAGGGCGAGGGGGTGGATAGTAAGCTTCTCCTCCTTTCGGCGGGATATGATGGCGAGAAGGGGCTTGCGTATCTTAAACTTCTGAGACAGGACACCGGGAGAGTAGAGATTAGGTATGACGACTCGGGGCATCTCCCCTACTGCTACACCGACCTCTCGCCACAAGAAGTCTTAGAAGCGCTTAAGGACATAAGGGACAGCATAGTTGAGGTGAAAGAGGAGGAGAAGTTCGACGCCCTAAGACTACGAAAGGTCAAACTTACAAAAATAGTTGCGAAGGACCCGCTCACCATTGGTGGTAGGAAGAACTCGGTCAGGGAGCAGATAAGGACGTGGGAATCAGACATCCCCTACCACCTCAACTACCTATACGACAAGGGCCTGATATGCGGAATGCCTTACTATGTCTCAAGGGATGGTCTCACTCCAGCGACCCTGGGCCTAGATGAGGCGAGGAAGCTGGCATCCCAGATCAAAAAGCTAGGTGAGGAAGACCTGAGCGAGGTTGCCAGTTGGATCACCGTGATGGAGGCGGAGCAGCTTGAACCCCCCTACTGCGCCCTCGACATCGAGGTTTTTAGCCCAGTCTCGACACGCCTCCCTGACCCTTCAAAGGCCGAAGACCCAGTCATCGCCGTTTCTATCTGCGGGTCTGATGGCCGGAGAGAGGTCTTCATGCTGAGGAGGGGTGACTTCTCCCTTGATACATCTGGACTGGGTTTCAAGGTCTCAGTGTATGACTCCGAGGAAAAGATGCTCGGAGACGTCTTCGACACCCTCTCCAACTACGCCATCATCGCAACCTTCAACGGCGACCAGTTTGACCTACCCTACCTCCATAACAGGGCCAAGAGACTTGGGGTCGACCGCGGCAGGAACATGATCGTGATCGGGAGGGAGGGAGCGACATTCCAGAACGCCGCGCACATCGACCTCTACAGCTTCTTCTTAAACAAGTCAATACAAGTCTACGCCTTCGACAACAAGTACCGAGAATATACCCTTGAGGCCATTTCACAGGCTCTGCTGGGGAGGGGGAAGATCCAGATCGAGAGGCCGATCTCGGAGCTCTCACCCCGCGAGCTCGCGACATACAGCTTCGGAGACGCCTTGCTAGTCTACGAGCTCCTATCAAACAATGAGAGGCTCATCATCAGACTAATCCTTGTCTTGTGCCGGATTAGCCGGCTGCCCGTTGAAGACCTCTGCAGGCACGGTGTCTCCGGCTGGATAAAGAACCTCATTTACTTTGAGCATAGGCGGAGGGGGTGGCTGATCCCTAGGCCTGAGGAGATACTGCAGGAGAAGGGCATGACCACTACGAAGGCGATTATAGAGGGGAAGAAATATAGGGGAGCCATAGTGGTTGAACCTATTCCCGGGATTCACTTCGGTGTTAAGGTGCTTGACTTCGCCTCCCTCTACCCCTCGGCGCTGAAGAGGTGGAACCTGAGCTACGAAACCATACGCTGCCCGCATGAAGAGTGCAGGTCCAATGTCGTTCCTGAGACCGGGCACTGGGTCTGTACGAAGAGGCGAGGCCTCCAGAGCCAGATTATAGGCTCTCTAAGAGACATACGGGTGGGAATCTACAAGCCCAGAAGCTCAGACCCGACGATACCGAGGGAAAAGAGGATATGGTACGATGTGATACAGAAGGCTCTCAAAGTTTTCCTCAACGCCAGTTACGGCGTCTTCGGATTCGAGGAGTTCCCACTATACTGTCCACCGCTCGCAGAGAGCACTGCCGCTATCGGTAGATACGTCTTTTCAGAGACGATTGAAAAGGTGAGAGGGCTCGGCGGAACTATAATCTATGGTGACACCGACTCGCTGTTCCTAAGAGGCTATGACGAGGAAATGCTCAGAACACTTATCAGATGGGCTGACGAGAGCCTCGGCCTGGACCTTGAAGTGGATAAAGAATACGTATACGTTGTCCTTTCACAGAGAAAGAAGAACTACCTAGGCCTTACTGTTAAGGGGGTGGTAGATGTTAAGGGGCTTACGGGTAAAAAGAGACACATCTTCAACCTAGCCCACCACCTCTTCGAGCAGATGATAGAGGGGTTGAAACAGATCAAGAAGCCTGAAGACTTCGAGAAGTTCAAGGCAGACTTGGTGAAGCTGATTAGGGAGAGTTACAACAAGCTGATAAACAGGGAGTTCGAGGTCTCAGACCTCGCCTTCAGCGTCATGCTATCTAAATCCCCCGAGCAGTACACCAAGACGACACCTCCCCATGTCAAGGCTGCTCAGAAACTGGCAGCTATAGGCGTCAAGGTAGGCTCAGGCGACATAATCCAATACGTTAAGACCAAGGACAGACTGGGAGTCACACCACTACACCCACGAATAGAGATCAACAAAAACCAAGTCGACGTGGAAGCCTACGTCGAGTATCTGAAGGGCGTTTTTCAACAGGTGCTGGATAGCTTAGACATGGACTTCGACGAGATTATCAGCGGAGGCAAGGCCGTTAAGCGGACGCTAGATGAGTTCCTCTAGGCACCCCTCTTAGCCGCTGAGACGATGGAGATTATATCGCCAGGCCTCAGCTTATAATCGGATGAAAGCTTAAGCTTTCTCCGAGCGTCTATGGCGTAGAGGTAGGCCTCCCCTAGTTCAGTATGGATCTTGTATGCCAAGTCTCTGGGGCCTGAGCCCGGCTTTAGAAGATACACGTCGGGGAGGACGTTTCCGTTCCTATCCGTCAACCTCGCAGGGTCCTCTACAGGGAATACCGGAATGTAGCCTAAAACGCCTAGATAGACTCTGTCTATCAGGTCTTGGACGCCTGTTCCACCATTCCTCTCCATAAAGCCTGCAAGCCTGTCGAGGGCTTTTTTCTGGGCTGGGCTTAGCCGAGAATCGTCTAATACCCTGAACGACTTATCCCCTGGCCTATAGCTTATCAGCCCCCGCTCAGCAGCTATTCTCAGCGCCCGCTCAGCCTCCGCGCTACATGGAATAGTCTCATACCCTGCCTCGATAAGCCTTTTAACCCCTTTCTGCGCCCCCGGCACATCAGCCTTGTTCGCAGCGACTATTATAGGCTTCGACAACCTTCTCAGCTCGTTTACAAACAGGCGGAGCTCCTCTTGTTTCCACCCCGTCGGATGAGCCGGGTTTAACTCCGACTTACCTATGGCGGCATCGACATCCTCTCTATTAATTCCAAGCCCGGAGAATACTCGTGCAATCTCGTCCGACAGGGAGGCCTGTTTAGCCTCTACGGCCCGGGCGATTCTAGGCCACTCCCTCGATAGAATGCCGAGAAGCCACTCGGCCAGCTCCCTCTCAACCAGCCTCACATCCTCTACGGGGTCCTGGGTCCCAGGCTCAACAATGTTGCCCTCAAGATCCGTCCCACCCGATGCATCAGCAACAACAATCAAGGCGCTGGCCTGCCTAATCTCATCAAGGAACTGGAGACCCAACCCCCTCCCCAGATGAGCCTGAGGAACAATACCCGGGCAATCAATGATCTGGATGGGAATAAGTCTCACACCATCCACACATAGCGAGTTTCTGGGATTATCCTTAACGCCAAGCTCTTTACAGACACAGTTAAACCGGAGATAAGTCACTCCCCTATTAGGACTTTTAGTAGTGAAGGGATAATTCGCGATCGGAACATCCACCATAGTTAAGGCAGAGAAGAGCGTACTCTTACCCACGTTCGGCTTACCCACCAACCCCGCAAGCTCCATCCAACTATCC
>CAKZUF010000019.1 GCA_937921685.1 uncultured archaeon | reverse complement strand
AGGATAATCCCGGAGCTGAGGACATTGACTGAGCATGGTGTCAAGGTCTTCTATTTACGAGATTTGAGACTGTTAAGGGTCTTTAGAGACGCAAACAAGGTGGTGAAGAGTGATGAAAATGATGCCAGATTACTGTCCCTGATACCGCATTCGAGTTTCAGAGAAGTCACCTCGGACTTTCTGAGACTGAGAGAGCTAGTGATTAAGCATCATAGGCTCAGGAAGAGGGTGTTAAAAATCAGGCAGTGGGACGATGAGGTTCCGGTGGACGGCTCTAAGGAATACATCGCTGGCTGTAGACGTGAGATGGAGAGGGTCGAGGAAGAGGCTCACAGGATAGCGGTAGCTTCTTTACCGCTGTACAAAGACGTTATAGGATTCATAGGGATGGAGAGGTCGATAAATGTAGCAGAACTTCTAACACTGCTTGACATAGACAGGGGGTTCGAGAGGCTACGCAGATACACAGGGCATTACAGTATCCCGAGGGTCACTAGAACCGGTCGCATATACGTTACGAAGCCGAAGAGGTATAGTCACGACGCAAGGATATGTCTTCAAAGCATTGCAGAGCATATAATAGCTGTTGAGATGAACCACCAAAAATATGGAATACATATGGAAGGAAGAGTCTGGTGCAAAATATAAGAGAACAGAGAGGTAAGAAGAAGGTATTGCTGAAGATGCAGATAACTCTGTTAAAGCTCATTCGACAGCTGGCGAGAGCCCGGAGCCAAGCAGCAGGCCGGGCCCAATAACCCCGGAGAAAAACCCAGGGCCCGGCAGCCTATAACCAGTAATTGCTGGCGAGAGGGCTCTCGTCAGCCTTTACAGGATTACTGCTGCCTGGGCCTCTGGGTTCTCTAGTGGGGTTGTTATGCCGCCCGGCTAACCATCCCCATTTTTATCCTTTTTATAATTTTTGCCATGTTGGAAAGGTAGTGTCCCGATAAGTAAGCATGGTTATTCACCCCCTGTCCTTATCTCCTTAACATGGTTTCTGGCGCTTAGCTTGCGGTGAATACAGCCGTTTTCTCCTAAGGTATCTAGGACCTTAACCTCTAGGCTTTTTTACTACGCTGGAAGCGACCCGAAACCAAAACCACAACATCCATGGCAAGGATAGGCTAATCAGATACTGGTTATATAGTTAGCCACCATCACTACACGCGGCATGTCTGTGACTGGGTACGCATTGCTGATCCCTTTATCCTTTCTAGTCTCATTGGCGTTGAGCTGGGTCATTGCTAAGCATGTGCGCTCAGCGAGGCTGATGGGTGTTGACGTGCATAAGCCTGATAGGCCGCGTCTCCCCAAGATCGGCGGCCTAGCCTTTACGGCAAGCTACTCAGCAGCCATGCTTCTAAATTGGCTGATGGGTGGAGGGGCTGTAGAACTTGTCCTCGTCATCTCGCCCCTAATTGCCGCAGCTATTGGACTTCTAGAGGATTTGAGGGAGCTTCACCCAGTGATCAAGCCCCTCCTCCTACTCCTCCCAGGCATCCCTGTCCTGCTTCTCTCAGCCTATAACCCCTACCCAGTCATCCCGCTGGTTGGGGGCATAAGAATTACCCTCCTCTACCCTCTCCTAGTGCTGGCAGCCTATACGGTCGTTGCCAATGCTATAAACAGCGTGGACGTGCTTAACGGGTCGCTGGTCCTCTCAACCCTCCCAGTTCTTCTCCTCCTCTCCGCCGTCTCTTGGCTTGTGGGCGAGGAGGCCCCAGCCCTCGCGTCGCTGGCTCTCGGCGCCTCCCTCCTGGGCTTCTTAAAATATAACTGGTATCCCGCACGAGTCTTTAGCGGGAACATTGGAAGCAACCTAGTAGCCGCGGTAATCACTACAGTCGCCATCACAGCGCGAATAGAAGTCATTACACTTGTCGCGCTGCTTCCCCACATTCTTAACGAGTTTTTCATAATCGTATCGATGGGTGGGCTAAAGTCCGGGAAGGCCTTCGCAGCCAGACCTATCCGTGTCGTGAGAGGGATGATAGTGTCTAGTCCGAGGCCAAGCGATCCTATTACGCTTGTGAGGCTCATAACGTTGCAGAACCCCATGGGAGAGGCGTCGGTTTCGAAGAGATTGGCACTGCTGAGCGTCTACTCCTCTATGCTAGCCCTGATAACGTATCTCATCGGCGGAGTTAGGTTCAGGTGAGATCCATGAAAACCCTCTTAGCACTCATTACTGTTGCTTGGGTCTCGCTGATCGGTATTCTCATCGCCATCTCAACAATTATCCTGCCCTTGGCTCAGGGGATTGAGTCAAGCCTTGCCGCGAGTCTGTTACGCGTGTCTCTCTCGCTCGTTCTGTTCGCCGTGTGGCTTGTCTGGCTGTTCGAGCTAGCCTTCTATGCCTCCCTCAAGTCTAGGAGGGGTAGGAGCGATCAGAAATGACTAGTCCGGTCTCTCTCATAGACGTGGATGGCTCCGGCCTTTCCCTACTTTTCAAGCTGCTTAAGAGTGGGCTACAGGTCCAATATTCCCCTTTTGTGCCTAGCAGGCGTCTCAAGACTCTGAGAGTCAGCGAGGCAGCGCGTAAACTTGTAGTCAATGCGATCAATAAGGGGCAGCTGGAAGAGGTAAAGATCCGAGAGGCAATCTCGAGCTGCGATAGGCTGGTTATATCTTATATCCACTGGCTTAACTCAGACATCGATAAGAGGGACCTCGCCCACGTCTATAGAGAGGTAAGCGATCACGCCGGGGGAACGACTCTACGCATAGTTCAAACTGGTTTGCACGAGTTAGGGTTGATGGACTGGCTCCAGACCATGCTGCAGCGCCAAACTAGGGATTGGAGGTTATTTTACCTACCTTTTACAAGAATATTCAAGGCTAGTGTCCCTGTAGGCGGCCCACCCATCGATGAGCAGGTAAGACCAGTAGTCTCTGCATTGTGTGGGCGTAAACAGTTGATACCTGGTCTGAGCTATCTGGAGGCGGAGGCGGCAGCCCTCACACGGCTGCTAAGCGAGGCGGCTTCATACGCTGCGGCTGTAGAGGTTGGCTTGATCCTCTACCGAAGGTATGGTATCATGCAATTCGAGAATCTACCCCAATTCGTGGGGAAGTATAGGAGGATTCACTGGAGGCGTAGGCTCGGCGACTCGCTGCTCATGATGCTGGAGGAGCTGGAGGGATCGGAGCTCCAGAGACCCCTAGCCGCTGGAGCCATCTCCCGACTTATTAAAGAAGGTGATAAAGTCGTAGTAGACCTCCTCGCCAAATACTTTAAGTCTAAAAAAATGGCGAGAATACTTCTGGTAGGCACTAGCCCTCAGCTGGCTGACAAGATTGGTAGAAAGTTTAAAGTAGTATACCTAGCCAAGTCAGAGCTAGGGTCCAAAAAGACACCCCAGAAAGTAGATGCGGCGATAGTAGCCGGCGTCGACGCTAGGACAATCAGCCAGTTGAAAGGCTTATTAAGTGAGGGCGGAGTAATAATTGACTTGAACCATTTCCGCCTGATTAGGAGTGAGAAGTGATTGGGTCTTGGTGGGAGAGCGGGTCCGGGTTGCAGTGATTGGGGCGGGGTTTTGGGGTAGGAACCACGCCAGAGTTCTCTCGGAGATCCCTAGCGTTGAGCTTTGCGCAGTTGTAGACATAGATGTTCAGAGGGCTGAGCACGTTGCCAAGAGGTACAACATACCTCACGTATACACAGACTATAGACAAGTCCTGCGTAGTGGGGAGGTTGACGCAGTCAGCATATGCACACCTACAATAACTCACGCTGAGATTGCGTTGGAGTGTATTAGAGATGGGGTGGCGGTACTTGTCGAGAAGCCGATGGCCGCTAGCCTCAAGGAGGCTATAGAGATCTACGACACAGTCAAATCCTGTAGAGGGAGATTGATGGTCGGCTTTATCGAGAGGTTCAACGCTGCTGTGCAGTATATGCTCTCCGCATTATCGGATGGAGTCATAGGCACCCCACTCACAATAGCTGCTAGAAGGATAGGGCCGTGGCCTGAAAGGATTGGAGATGTCGGCGTAGTAAAGGACGTCGCGATACATGACATAGATTTAACACACTATTTCTTTGGAAGCACACCCTTGCACATTTACGCAACAGGGGGAGCGCTCAGGCACAGCTATGAAGACTACGTACAGGCCCTGATGTATTTTGACGAGGTCAGGTCGGCTTCGGTGGAGGCTAATTGGCTCTCCTCGAAGAAGAAGAGGGATATGCGGATAACTGGGACCGAGGGTGTCGCCCACATAGAGTTTCTCACCGGCGAGGTTGTAATTGAGAAGCCAGACTACTCCATCAGCCCCACCATAAACTATGTCGAGCCGCTGAAAAGCGAGCTCACCTACTTTGTCGAGCAGCTCCGCTCCTCCAAGGAGCTGGTCCCTGGCCCGAGGGATGGACTGCTCTCACTGGCCGTCGCCGAAGCCATACTCGCCTCCATGAAGAGTCGCAGAACAGTCTCGCTAGAGCATGTTCTCGGAGAGTGGAGCATCAGCAAAGAGGCCAAGCTATAGGTATAATTCACCCCTCTTCCCCATTATTCACTGTTGAGGGAGCTCAGGACCCTCTACTGGAAGGGGGGCTCTCTATACCTGCTCGACCAGCGTCTCCTCCCACATAAGGAGAGATATGTGAAGTGTAGGGGATACAGAGAGGTCGCACGCGCTATTAGGGAAATGGTTGTCAGGGGTGCGCCCGCCATTGGTGTGGCCGCCGCATACGGTGTCGTCCTAGCCTGTAAGGCATCTCGAAGCAAGAAAGCAGATCTCGAGGAGAGAATCATGGAGGCAGCCGAGGCGATCAAGTCGACTCGACCCACCGCAGTGAACCTGTTCTGGGCTGTTGACCGGATGGTGAGACTGGCTAAGAAGGCTATGGAGACGGGTTTAGACGTCTATGAGACACTTCTAAGGGAGGCAAACAGAATGGCTGAAGCAGACATCGAGGCTAACAAGCGGATAGGAGAGTATGGGAAGGGGCTAATACCAGACGGCGCAACTGTCATGACCTACTGCAATGCCGGGGGGTTGGCTACCGTAGGGTATGGTACGGCGATTGGGGTCATAAGAGCTGCCTTCGAGGAGGGCAAGAAGGTCTCGGTGCTTGTCCCCGAGACTAGGCCGAAGCTTCAAGGAGCCAGGCTCACAGCATATGAGCTGAGGAGGCTGGGCATACCATACAAGATAATCACAGACAATATGGCCTCCATGTTAATGAGCATGGGGAAGGTCGGCTGCATAGTTGTGGGAGCTGATAGGGTCCTCGCGAGGACAGGGCACGTTGTTAACAAGATTGGCACCCTAGGTCTTGCGATCCCCGCAAAGTATTTTGGAGTACCGTTCTATGTAGCCGCGCCCCTCTCCAGCTTCGACTTTGAGAATAAGCCGGAGGAGGTGAAGATTGAGGAGAGAGATGAGAGGGAAGTGCTGACCTTCGCCGGTAAGAGCATCGCCCCACGCGGCTCCAATGCAGTGAACCTAGCCTTCGACATAACACCGCCCAACCTGATCTCCGCCATCATCACCGAATACGGTGTCTACGAGCCTAGTGGGCTCATGATGCTTGAGCAATATGCTCGGACTGATAATGTGTAGCGGCCCTCCTCACCCAGTTGTAAAGGGCTTCATGGGGGAGGTAGACAGCCTTTTTACCTTGCGTGAGTGATATGATCTGCTGGGCGCAGGTCTCACTGTAGGACAAGACTGCCCCGCTAGGTCCGAGCCTTTTCAACAATTTGCCTCCAATCTCAGTTGAGAGTCCCCTATTCTTTCTGAAGAGACCCCATAGGCCGCCTGACCCACAACACTCAGTCGCCACCCCACCGACGCGGGCCCCGAGTTTCTCGAAGGTCCCCGCGATATGGCTGGTTAAGTGGAGATATTGGGAAAGGCATGTGGAGTGCAGGATGAAGCTAAGGCCGCTGAGATTGGCTGAAAGTCTCCCAGACTCCACGAGGCTGTTGATGAGCTCGTTTATGTCTACCACAGCTTCTGAGACGGTCCTACTCTTTTCGTTGTCCAATAGTCTTGGATAGACCTCCCTCAGCATTAGGGTGGATGCGGGGGATGTGCAGAGAATCTTCCTCCCCTTCTCAACCTCACCCGATAAAATCTCCACATTCAGTGCTGCGAGCTTCTTCACCTTGTCCCAGAGGCCGAGCTCCCAGAATATCACCCCCGAGTCATATTGCCGCGGATACACTAGTTCGATTTCGGCAGTTCTGAGTAGTTCTCTGGCGGAGATGCCGATGCTGGGCTTGACAAACCTAGCATAGGTGTCTGAGAAATATGCGAGTGTCTGGTATCCAGGCCTTGGCTTTCTATTCTTGAAATGATTGTCGAGCGTCCCTCCCTCAGGTATTGGGAGTGGGGCGTCGTCTGCGAACCCTGCCACACGCCTAAACAACCATAGCAGAGGCTTTCCAAGCAGCATTTTTCTGAGAAGGCCCGGAGCCCTTGACAGATATTTCACAACAGGCTCATAGTTCGCTACAACGCGTTCACCCCTACTTAGAGGTTTTCCTCTAACAGCTACTGTGTATGCGCGCCTATAGCTTGACATGACGGTGGGGATTGGGATGCGGGCGGGGCAGACGCTTACACATCTCAGACAGCCTATGCACAGGTCGATCAGCTCCTTGAAGCGCGGGGTAAATGGGTGTGGTGTTCCCTTCTCTAGGCTCGACTGAAGCAGCACCAGCCTGCCCCTGCTGGTCCTTGAAGGGATGTGCCCGATACTGCTAAGTGTCGTGGGGCAGACCGAGTTGCAGAAGCCACACCTTATACATCTCTCAGCCTCATCGGCATAGGGGCCCATCAACTCTCTGAGCCTGCTTGACAATCCGAAGGACCAACTAATGACGGGGCGTAATCGCCCTAAAAACCGTTCCTAAGCAACACTGTCTGGTAGAGTTTCAGGGGAGCGTGGATTATTCCTTGGCTTCAGGTTTATAACTCCGGCAGGTATAAGCAGTCTCAGCTAAGTGGGTGAAGAATGGGGCATAGAAAATACTCTGCTCCGAGGAGAGGGTCTCTGGCGTACTCGCCTAGGCGGAGGGCTGAGTCTCCTCTCCCCCGCGTCAACTTTTGGCCGGAGAGGAGAGACAGGATAGGTCTCGCCGGCTTCATAGCCTATAAGTTGGGGATGATCACGACCTTCATGGTTGATGACATTCCCGGCTCACCCACGCAGGGGACCGAGGTGGCTACGGGGTGCACCATACTCGCAGCCCCACCGCTCCACATCATAGGGGTCATACTACTGAAGAGGGAGAATGGCTATCTGGTGGAGTTAGGGCGGCACATAATTGGCGACCTGCCACCAGAGGTTAGGGAGCGCGTCAGAGGCGTCTCACCAACCTCAAAAGGTGTCGATGACCTTAGAGCTCTCCTAGGCAAGGCCGCACAAGTCAGAGCCCTAGCTGCCTCCTATCCAAGAGAGGCTGGCCTATCACAGAAGAAGGCCATTATCCTCTCAATACCTGTTACGGGGAGCGTCGAGGAGGCATTCAACTATGTTGTCGAGAGGTTGGGTAAGCGTCTACCGGTCGAAGAGGTCTTCAGGGAGGGCGAGTTTGTCGATGTCGTGGGGGTCACTAAGGGTCATGGATTCCAAGGAGTTGTGAGGAGGTTTGGTGTCAAGATTCTTCCACGCAAGCAGAGGAAGACTAGGAGGGCAGTCGGCGCGATTGGTGGGAGGAGCCCGAAGTATGTCACTAGGTTTGTCCCCCGCGCCGGGCAGATGGGATTCCACTACAGGACCGAGTACAATAAGAGGATTGTTAAGGTCTGGCCCGATGGCCAGGCGCCTGTGCCGAAGGGTGGATATATCCGAGCTCCTCCGCCTAAGTGTCCTGCAATCGCCCTGTTAGGGTCTGTGATGGGGACGCCTAAGAGGCCTGTGGTTCTTAGAACTCCGGCGAAACCCCCACGCTACAGCCTCGGGGCTCCGAAGCTGTCCGCAATGGTGTATGCTGGAGAGGTGTTGTCGTCTTGACGCTTTTAGGCCAGCTTCTGAGGGCGGAGCAAGTCACTGCTGCCGTGAGGGGGCTTGACGGTTCAAGCCGAGGCGAGGTAGTTCTCCCCCGCATATTCGCTGCGAAGCTGAGAGCGGACCTAGTCCGTAAGGCGTATATTCACCTACTTTCCCACAGGTTCCAGCCTAAGGGGGCTTGGAAGGGGTCAGGCCATAAGTACTCGGTGGAGTCGCTCGGTCCGGGTTACGGTATGGCGAGGATTGCGCGTCTCAAGGTCGAGGGGACAGGAAAGGCGAGGGGCGGAGGATTTGTCCCTACTGCTGTTGGGGGAAGGCCGACCCACCCGCCAACTCCAGAGAAGAAGATCCACAAAAACATCAACGAGAAAGAGAAAAGAGCTGCCTTGGCCTCAGCCATCGCATTTACCTCGAGCTTCCAGTATGTGAGGGCGCGCGGGCATAGGATACCCGAGGGAATACAGCTACCCATTATCGTTGAGGACTCTCTCACATCTATTAAGAAGACCGCTGATTTGCTAAGGGTTCTTGATGCGTTGGGGCTGGGTGAGGAGCTTAAGAGGTGTCGGGAGGTCAAGATTAGGGCGGGTAAGGGGAAGAGGAGGGGAAGGCGCTACAAGAGGAGGAAGGGGCCACTCCTAGTGGTCCACGCTGATGAGGGTGTCTCGAAGGCGGCCGAGAACATTCCAGGGGTAGATGTCGTTCTAGCCAAGGATCTGAGTGTCCTCGACCTCGCCCCCGGGGGCCACGCAGGTAGACTGACCATATACACTCTAAGCTCTCTACCCGTGCTCGAGAGGAGGTTGTTGGGTGATGGATCCGCAGGCGGTGATTAAGGGGCTCGTAGTTACTCAGGATGCTGTCTCATTGATTGAGAGGGAGAATAAGCTGACATTTATCGTGGATATTAATGCGACTAAGAGGGATATCAAGCTGGCTGTGGAGAGGATTTATGAGGTTAAGGTTGAGAAGGTTAATACGCTCATTACTCCACGGGGTGAGAAGAAGGCCTTTGTCAAGCTGGCGCCTGATTACAAGGCCTCAGACATCGCCACGAGGTTGGGAGTCTTTTAGGGTGATTCTCCATGCCTAGGCGTATCCGAGCCCAAAGGATTGGGCGCGGCTCCCCAACATACGTGGCCAGTATCCAGAGACACTTCGAGGTGGGAATACCTCCGGAGCTGCCCCGGAATGGTGAGCTGATGACGGGATATGTCAGGGACATACTCCACGACCCGGGCAGGGGTGCACCAGTCGCAGAAATCGAGGCCGACAATAAGGTATTCTACATCCCCGCGGTCCAGGGGATGTATGTAGGTCAGAAGATAGAGATTGGGAGTAAGGCAAGCCCTTCTGTGGGAAACATACTGCCGGTGGGAGTTCTGCCTGAGGGCGCGATAGTCTCGACAGTTGAGCTTAGGCCTGGAGATGGAGGTGTACTGGCTAGGTCGTCAGGAGCATATGCCTCGGTCATCTCCCAAGTAGGCGACAAGACAATCATCAGGCTACCCTCAAGGAAGCTGGTTGAGCTGAGTGGTAGCTGTTTCGCCGTAGTCGGGGCGGTCGCGGGGGGTGGTAGGGTGGATAAACCGATGCTCAAGGCCGGTAAGAAATACTGGCTGATGAAGGCGAAGCACAGGCCCTATCCGAGGGTCAGGGGCGTGGCGATGGTTCCAGCCAGACACCCGTTCGGAGGCGGGAGTCATAAGAAGATTGGACGGCCGGAGACCGTTAAGAGAACCGCGCCACCGGGGAGAAAGGTCGGCCTTATAGCCGCGAGGCGCACGGGGAGAAAGAGGTAGCCAGCACTAGGTTGTCCCCAGCTGCCACTCTCTGAGATATTTTACCTGCTCTTCAGTCAGAGACTCCAGCTTCACACCCATTGAGGCCAACTTCTCCCTCGCAACCATGTCATCAATCTCCTGCGGTAAGAGGTAGACCCGCCTCTCAAGTCTCCCGCGGTTCTCGACCAAATACTTGACAGCGAGTGCCTGTAGTGAAAAGCTCAGATCCATCACCTCGGGAGGGTGACCCTCAGCAGCCACGAGGTTCACAAGCCTTCCTTCAGCCAGCAGATAGAGCTCACGACCATCACTCAGCAAGTACTTTGTTATGAGGTCAGATACTCTCTCTACCCGGATGGAGAGCTTGGCGAGGTCACGCTTAGATATCTCGACGTCGTAGTGCCCCGCGTTCGCCAATATTGCCCCGCTCTTCATCTTCAGGAAGTGTTCTTCGCGTATCACGTTAATGTCGCCTGTCGCTGTGATGAATATGTCGCCTATTGCCGCAGCCTCGTTCATGTCCGTGACTCTGAAGCCGTTCATGGCCGCCATCAGGGCCCTGACGGGTGATGGTTCAACCACTATGACTTCACAACCCATCCCCCTCGCCCTCATCGCTATGCCGGAGCCCACCTGCCCATAACCCGCAACCACAACCCTCTTACCCGCAAGCAGGATGCCCGTGGCCCTCATAATTCCGTCCAAGACAGACTGGCCTGTCCCTATCGGGTTGTCGAAGAGCCTCTTCGTGGGCGAGTCGTTCACGGCTATGATAGGGTATAGTAGCAGGCCTTGGGCCTCTAGGGATCGAAGCCTAGTAACGCCCGTAGTCGTCTCCTCCGTTCCACCATAGATGCCGGAGCAAGACCCCACTGGGTCGTCCAAAACCCTAGTAGCCCAGGACACACTCTCATCCCTCATACCGTGCAAGATCTTGTGGACAGTCGAGGTCAAGTCAGCTCCATCGTCGATCGTTATAGAGGGATTCAGCCTGAGCGTCCACCCTATACACTCGTAATACTCCTGCGGGCTCATACCCCTGACAGCGTATACCTTTACACCCTTGGAGGCGAGGGCTGCGGCAACATCATCCTGAGTGCTTAGAGGGTTAGAGGCGCAGAGCGCCACCTCCGCCCCGCCAGCCCTAAGCGTCTCAACCAAGACAGCAGTCTCCTTAGTAACATGCAGACAAGCCGCAACCCTTACACCCTCAAGAGGCCTCTCCTCATCAAACCTCCTCCTAATCGAGAGACAAACAGGCATCAGCCTCTCAGCCCAAGCAATCCTCCTCAACCCCTGATCCGCAAGCCCCAAATCCCTAACCCAGAAATCACCGCCAGCCATCTCCCACCAAACAAAACTCACAACCTAATAAAGAAAAACAGCCACCACAACCACCAAGTATATGCCAAGGGATACAAGTCTAGACCAAGCGAACTTCACTAGAGTCTATGTGGAACCTTTCTAATATCTTCTTAGAATATCGTATTAAAGCTTTAGTACTCCAGTGATGCTCGACAAAGAACCCCGCGACTTCTTTAGGAGATCTAAATGGTTTTCCAGACGAATGGTGAGGCGTAGTATTTACTATATGCCTTTCACCGCGTGTTTTGACTGGAAGAGACTCTCTCCTTAGCTTATTTGTTTCGGCTAGCCATTGAACGGTTCTAAGGAGGACATCTGCATAAGCCTTAAGGGTGTACCGCTTTCCGTCGGGGAATACAATTTCATGATACATCAATTTCTCACGCGGTTTAGGCTTGATCTTGCTCAAAGGGTCTCCGACTTTTTCGACTTCTCCTTCTCTCCTTGTATCTTGTGATGTTATTGGTTTTTGTGCTTCTCCGGTGAAAGGCGCGTGTCTAAAGATTATGAAGGCTTTTCTTAGGACTTCTCCGGGGTCTTCCCTTAGTATGTCCCACTCTGCTATCTTCTTCTCGACCAAGGGTTTAAGGATAGAGGTGTCATATACCTCCCATCTCGCGCCGTCGGTTGCTATGAAGTATTTTACGCCCTCGCTGACGCAGTATGAGATGTATTGGTGGAGCTCCCCTTGTTTTCCGAGGCTCTTCGCACCTATGAAGACGAGAGGCGTCGTACCACCGTGCAGTAGGGCGTAGTCAGGTCGTCCAGCCTGTGTAGAGAACTCCGGCCTAACATGCTCTGGGTCCTCGGTGTTCCAGCCCATGAGACGTAGAAACGGGTCAATAAACGCATAACGCGTCAGCATCTCATTCTTCGCAAGCTGGTCCCTATACTTGTCGGCCCTCTCTCGAAGCGCATAATCTTTTCCAGCGCTTCCTTAAACAATCCAAAAACGGAGCCAGCTTGAAGTATAAAAATTTTCAAAAATACATGATATAGGCTCGAGGATCTGCTAACGAATCACACAGTAGAAGTCTTTCATAGGTCTCGGCGTTCTCCCGGGCCGCTGTGGAGACTTATTAACTGGGCTGCGGCTCAATCATGGTGGCATGGAGCTAGCTTCGCGGGAGGCATATGAGAAGATGCTGGATCGTGTGCTGTCTAGGGTGCAGTCCAGCAGGGCTGATCGTGGGGAGCGCACCATCTCCCTCACACCTGAGATAGTCCACGAGCAGAGGCAGACAATCATAGCGAACTTCAAGCAGCTTGCAGACGCTTTGGGCAGGGAGCCCCAGCACCTGGCTCGCTTCATCTTCAAGGAGACTGGGAGACCCGGAACCCTAGACGGCGAGAGAGCGATACTGAGCGGCAGAGTTGGTGATGAGGAGTTGGGGAAGCTTCTCCAGCTCTACTTTAGAGAGTTTGTCAAGTGTCCAGTCTGCGGGGGGATTGACACGAAAATAGTCTCGGAGAAGAGGTTTAGATTCTTGGTCTGTGAGATATGCGGCGCCAAGACCCCTATCAGGAAGATATAGCGGTGTGTAGCTAGTCTGGCCATCCTCCACAGGCACAGAAGCCGAACACGTCTATTCTGCAGCCACAAACCTCGCAATGGGCTGGACCATACGAAACCTCGTCCACAGGGACGCCGAAGACATAGTCATGATCATCTGAAAGCTCGCGGCATATCTCGTTCAACGGACTCTCACTCATATACAAAGACCATCCACGTACAAGAGCACGAGGACGTAGTTATCTTTTAAACACGGCTCTCCCCTCTTTAAACCCGCCTGAGATACTCAGGCACGGCTTTCTGGCTTAGGACGGTGTTTCCCTTTTTTAAAAGCCTTAAATACCCCCGCCAAGCTTTATAAAGCTCAGGGTTGGAACAAAAATATCCCGAACCGACAATCGAGATCCAAAACGTTGTCGCCTCCGTCACCCTAAACCAGAGGCTGGACTTAAACGCCATCCAGAACGCGTTTCCCGAGGCCGAGTATAAGCCCGCCCAGTTTCCGGGCCTAGTTTTCAGGCTTGCTAAGCCGAAGACCGCGACCCTGATCTTCAGTAGTGGGAAGATGGTTTGCACCGGTGCTAAGAGTGAGGAGGAGGCTGTTAAGGCCGTCAAGATCGTGGTAAAGCTTTTGAAGAGGGAGAACTTCCTGATCAGGGAGGAGCCGATAATCGAGATTCAGAACATCGTTGCCTCAATAGACCTTCACGGGAGGATAAATCTCATTCAGGCTGCCCAGTCTCTCGAGAATGTCATGTATGAGCCTGAGCAGTTCCCCGGATTGATCTACAGGATGTCTAACCCTAAGGTTGTGATACTCATGTTTGCGAGTGGCAAGCTGGTCTGTACAGGTGCCAAGTATGAGAAGGAGGTCTATGAGGCGATACGTATCCTGAGAAATGAGCTTATCGAGAAGGGGCTTATCACTTATATGGTCCAGTCGCAGGGAGTCTGATGCCTCGAAGAGGAAGAACATGTAGGTCTGCACTATGCGGAGGTTGGGGGTTAATTGGTTGAGGAAAGGTTGAGGATCCTTATCCAGATTGGGGAGCTGAGGGCTGAGGCCGAGGGGACGGTAGAAGAAGTCTTAAGATTCGTCTCGAGCTTTATTGGACAACACCTACCTGCCTATAGCCTAGCACGCCGCCTCGCGTCAGGCCCAGACCTCAGCAAGCTGGTTGACTCGCTTCAAGACTACATTGCCTACAGCGAAGGGGAGGGACTCTACATCAAGCCCACAGCCCGCATACTCTCCATCCCGCAGAGAACACTCCTCTTCCTCGCGAAGAAGCGGATCGAGGGTCTCATGGGCCTCTCCGAAAAGAGCAGCGCCGGCGTAGTTGAGCTGGCAGAGGCTCTAGGCGTGAACACCAAGACAATAACGGCCAGACTTGCGGAGCTTGTCCGTGAAGGATTGGTTCAGAGGGTCGAGAGGGGCGAGTACCAGATCACTATGCCGGGCCTAGAGGAGCTTATCAACCGCCTCAAGACGCCTGGCCTAGAGGGGTAGCACCACCCTCAACCTCTCCGGACTTTTCGGCTTCCTCCTCAGCCGCCCTCTCAATGGGTTTAGATGCGCGGTAGACGTATCTTTTAGGCTTCCCCTCACGGATGAGGGCCTCCCGTCTAACTAGGTCGAGGAGGCCGTGGGCCACCGCTGTGGGATCATAGTGATATCCCCTTCTCGCCAGCTCGCCGACAACCTCGGATAGGCTTCGGGGCGTCGAGAACCAGCCCTCCTCAACCAGCCTCTCCAATAGGTCGAGGCACGTCGTTGTACGGCGCTCCGGCTTCTTGGCCTGTGCAGGCTGTGTAGCCTTGGCCTGCTGAATCCCGAGAACCGAGCGTCTGACAGCTTCTTCAACATTTTCCAGAGTTGTCTCTATCTCGACGGTCATGTCTCCCACTGTCAGCCTTACTTTTACTGGTTCTTTATTGTTGGACATGTTGCTCATCTTGCGCAAAATTAATAAGCAAGCACGTCGCTAGAAAGGAGTGGGTGCCCTGAGGTGTGGACAACATCTTGAGCAAGCTGAACACCATGAATAAATCCGTGGAGGAGGTATTTATGAATTATATCGAAGACATAGACGACATCCCCCTCACAGAACTTAGCGGCGGGCTGGGACCCTTCCAACAGCCGCCCGAATTGGTGGCTGAGCCGTGGGAGGAGAGGGACTGGGTTCCGCTTAATCTTGTAGAGCTGGACGGCCCGGTCATTAAGGTGGGACCAGCGGCCCCCAGCGACGTCGTGGCTGTTGACGCATCTGTAGTGCGGGTGGCGGAGGCGAGGCAGGGGCCGGTAATCGGGCTGAGGGCTGCAATCGTCTACAGGTCTTGCGAGAGGGTCTCAGTAAAGGTGATAGGCCCGGTCCTGAGGCTGGTAAAGCCTGCATCACCGCTGAGTATCGGCCATGAGGTCAGGGAGGAGCTCAGATACTTTGAGAGACTTGTGCAGCTTTGGGCCATAACGAATTTCAGGAGAGGCATCTATCTCTTTGACGGGACACTTGTAGCAGGATACGACAGGCCCAGCAGCCTTTTAGAGGCGGCCCTTGAGGCGGCTGACTATACAGGCAGCACCATTTTAGCCTTCTCTAAGGAGAGCCTACTGGTGAGAGGGGGGCCTGAGGTGGGACTTGGAGATGACGACATATCGCCTCCCTATGTCCAGGACTTGACGAAGGCAGTAGGTTCTATTTGGAGCGGCATCAGGTCTCTGGGCAGTGTCTTTTTGGCGAGACTCGCACCATCGCTCTACCCGTTCAGGGTCGATGCCTATCCGCCCGAGAGGGGGGTTGTTGCACTTTCATCCCTTCTCTCATCTGACGCCCTAATACATGGCTACCCCGAGACCCTCATACTTGCACACAGCCACGCAACATTCAGCTGGATGGATGTGGTGGCTATGCGAAGCACACTTTTGGGGCAGACAAGCACAGCGATCTCAAACGTCTTCAATCAACGCCTGATGGTGTTAACACCCTTCGAGTCAAGGAGCCATGAAGATTCTACGTAAGAATAACGGCACATTTGAGATACTCGCTCTGCCCGGAGACACTGAGATAGAGCGAGGCGAATACATAGCCGCTGTTGAGGGTGATAAAGCCCTTATACTCGAGGTCATTGACGTGGAATACGCTGACATTCCAGGCATACTTGAAGACCTTCTCAGGGAGCTAACCCTTCAGAAAGCCTCTATGAGCTTATACGATCCGCACGGCGTCAGCTCAATCACATTCTCAATCCGAGAGTCCAAGATTGTAGTGGCGAAGCTCCGCACGGTAGTATGGCGTGACGGGGTCAGATTCAACTCTCTCTGGATTCCCTCAAGGTTCTCTTCGAAAATTCAGCGAATTCCTACAAGCGAGGTCTTGAGGCACGTTAGGGGAGAGCCCCAGATACCAATAGAGATTGGAGATTCATTCGGCGAGCCAATAACAATAGATGCCGCAGACCTCGACAACTCATTAACAATTGTCACGGGGAGGAAAGGGACGGGAAAGTCTCACTCGGTTAAGGTCCTGCTGTACGAGCTTGTCAGGCATGGGTGTTACGCACTGGTCTTCGATATTAATGGGGAATACTGTGGGCTCGGTCATGCAAAAGAGGGAGAGTCAAACGAAATAGCCGAGAAGGTGATGGTGGCAAGACCATGCGTGGACTTCAAAGTTGGTTTGGAGACCATGGGCATGGATGTAATTATGGATATACTTGAGCACGTATTCGCTACTCCGCAGAACAGCATAAGGGAGTTTGCGAGGCTCTGGGAATATTTGGAGAGGAATGGCAAGCTCACCATCGAGGGGCTCCTCGGCGAGGTACGTAGAGCCCACATGAACGAGGCTGTGAGAGACGCGTTGATGAGCAGGCTTCACGTTATCCTTGGCTCAGGCTTCATAGTCGATGGAGACTACGACCCAATATTCCACTTATTCAACAGCAGGGAAGACGGGCTCCTAGTCGTGGTTGACTTGTCAAGGCTGAGACCTATGGTGAGGAGGATGGTTGTCGAATATGTCCTGAGCGCGATTACAAAACACCTCTCAGAAAACTCTATCCCACCACTCTTCCTCGTCTCGGAGGAGGCACATCTCTACGTCGGTGAGACATATTGGGAGGATATAGTTACTCGGATGCGGCATCTCGGAATCTCACCTATCTTCGTGACCAACCAGCCCGACTCAATCCCGGAGCTGATATATAGGCAGGCAGACAACTTACTCCTCTTCAACTTCGTAAACGAGAACGACCTCGAAGCCCTCTCCAAGTTCAGCCACGTAGACTCGGAGACAGTTAAGAGGGTCGCGCCCTCGCTCGAGCTAGGCCAGGCCCTAATCGTCGGCAACATCGTGGGCAACATACCGATCCTCGTCAAGATTAAGGACGTAAATGCAAAGGTCCTGGGGCGGACGAAGAGATTCTTTAAATCGGTGGAGCAAAAGGTATAGAGACGCCCAATAATCCTCTAAGCTTGGAGTGAGGCCTGCTGTCAACGACGCCTATGTTGAGAGGCTTAGGGAGGAATACTCGAGGCTGAAGGGTGTGATTGAGCAGAGGCTTGAAGAGTTTAAGAGGGTGGATAAGAGTAGCGGCGGTAAGCTCTTCGAGGAGCTCGTGTTCTGCATCCTCACCCCGCAGTCGAGTGCGAAGAGGGCTGACTCGGCTGTTAGAGAGCTCTCAGAGAGGGGGCTTCTACAGGACGGGCGGAGCCGCGAGATCTACACAGTTCTCAGGCGTTGGGGTGTAAGGTTTCCGGCCCGGAAGGCCCGGTACATAGTGTTGAATAGGAGAAAGTTAGAGTGTGGTAAGGCTCTTCCGCGGATTCTCGGAGTAGATGCCCGCGCCACGAGGGAGGTTTTGGTGAAGGAGATCTGGGGGATGGGCTATAAGGAGGCCTCGCACTTCCTGAGGAATATAGGGTATGACGGGCTGGCTATAATTGATAGACATGTCTTGAGAGGGCTCGTTAGAATTGGTGTCCTAGACCGGGAGTTGGATGTCTCTAATAGGAAGAGGTACTTGTTTGTTGAGGAGCGGTTTATGGAAGCGGCGCGGATTATAGGTGTACCTCCCGAGGCCCTTGACCTCCTCCTCTGGTATGAGGGGACCGGTGAGATTTTCAAATGATAGCGCTTTCAGAGGATTTCAAAATGCTTGCGTCGCAGCTCCCAGACCTCGACCTCGAGGCCTATCTGAGGACGGTTGAGGAACCTTTGCCCGAGTGTATAAGGCTAAACACGCTTAAGTTCCGGGAAGAGGATGTCAAGGAGTTCATGCATGCTAGAGGGTGGAGGTTAGAACCACTGGCGTGGGTGAGACATGGCTACAGGGTCCTCGAGGCTCCCGTTGCTAATCTTGGCGACTCAATCGAACACATGCTCGGCCTGATCTATATTCAGGGTCCGGTTTCGATGCTTCCCGTAGAGGTCCTCGACGTAAAGGCCGGTGATAGATGCCTCGACCTCTGCGCCGCTCCTGGCAGCAAGTCTACCCAAATATCCCAGCTCGTGGGGCTTGACGGCGTTGTTGTGGCGAATGATGTCTCGAGTAAGAGGGTTAAGGCTCTCTCATTCAACCTGCAGCGTTGGGGCGCGATCAACTCTGTGGTTACGCTTGCTGATGGCAGGCTCTTCAGCAGGTGGGCTGAGGGCTTATTTGACAGGGTACTTGTTGACGCTCCCTGCAGCTCCCTAGGAGTCGTGAGTAAGGACTGGTCAGTCCTCAAAAGATACAGACTCAACCATAGCAGGCGGCTCCAACCCCTCCAAGCATCCCTACTCGAGTCAGGGTACAAGTGCCTAAAGCCAGGCGGAGTAATAGTATTCTCGACCTGCACAATCCATCCACTCGAGAATGAGGCAGTAATATCGCGGTTCTTAGATAGGCATCCGGAGGCAAGGCTCGAAGAGGTCAGGCCGCAGGGGCTGAGGCGGCGCAGACCCTTGGAGGAGTTCGGAGGCGAGAGGTTCAGCCCAGAGGTGGAGAAGTGTTTCAAGTGCTACCCCTATGACAACGGCGGTGAGGGATTCTTCATCGCCAAGATTAGGAGGGAGTGAGGCGTGGTTCGCGTCATGAGTAGAAGCAACTATGCCTCCCTCTCAGCATTTCTAAGGGTTGATGCTCTCCCGCCCCAGCTTGTCTTCACGGAATCGGGTAAGAAGATCAGGTGTGTGACACACGAAGCCCTAGAGATAGCTGCACGCATGAAGGGTGTTGTCACTATGGGGGTTTACGCTGCCAAGAAGCTGGGCGACGACTACTACCTGTCCATCGAGGGCAGCCAGCTCCTCGGACCCTACTTAGAGGGAGGCGTCATAGAGATCTCAATGAGTGAGGCGGAGAGATGGATGAGGGGGGCGCCCATCGAGAGGGAGGGCCTAGAACGAGGCATTGCAGTAGTTAGGATGGGGTGGCTCTACCTCGGATCGGGCCGCGTCTCGCGGGATGGACGAATCTACCCTCTGATTCCCAAAGAAAGGATGATAAGCTATCAGGGTGATACTGGCTAGTTGGTGGATAAGCGCGATTTGGGAAACTATTATGACGTAGTTGTTGTCGGTGGGGGGATCGTTGGGGTCTTCGCGACTCTCGATCTCGCACTCCGTGGAGTCTCAGTCCTCTTGTTGGAGAGGAGGGGAATCTGCTCTGGGACTTCTGGTAGGAGCCATGGAATGCTGCACAGCGGTGCGAGGTACGCAACCACTGACCCGAAGGCGGCTGAAGAGTGTATCAGGGAGAATAGGATACTCTCGGAGATTGCGCCCCACTGTATCCGAGATGTTGGAGGCTTCTTCGTCTCCGTCACCCCTGAGGAGGAGGAATACCACCACCTGCTTGTAAGCTCCTGTAGGAGGGCCGGAATCCCAACGAGCGAAGTCGATGTGGATCTACTCAAGAAGCTAGAGCCAAACATCACGCCCGAGGCCCGCTCCGCCATCCTAGTCCCTGATAAAGTGGTTTACGCTAGAGACCTAGCCCTCTCAGCTCTACTCGTGGCGCTCACGAGAGGTGCTAGCGTGGTTGAAGGGGCTTTTGTGGAGGGTGTACGGGTCGAGGGCGGCCAAGTCGCTGGTGTCGAAGCATCCACCCCCAGCGGCGTATTCAAGGTTCGGTGCAGAGGCCTTGTTAATGCGGCTGGCCCCTGGTGCGGCGAGGTTGCAAAGAAGGCTGGACTCTCCGTAGAGGTCATACCTGCCGCAGGAGTTATGGGGGTAGCCAGTGCTAACCTGACTCGCCACATAATAAACAGGATGAGACCGCCGAGCGATGGCGACATAATAGTCCCCTACTCAGCAGGCGTTACAATAGCAGGAACGACCGCCAAGCTCGCCGAAGACCTCGACAGAATCGAGGTGGATAGTGAAGACGCCGAGATACTCCTACAGGAGTGTGGGGAAGTCGTACCTGCTCTCAGGACGATTGGGTTTTCACGCCTCTACGCCTCCATCAGACCACTCATAGCGAAAAATGGGGCCGAGACAGACCTACGCGAAATGACAAGAAGCTTTGAGGTCATAGACCACTCCGAGGAGGGTGTTAGGGGGTTTGTCACAGCGGTGGGGGGTAAGCTGACCACGGGTAGGCTGATAGCGGAGAACGCGGTGAACGCCATAGCTAGGCACGTAGGCATCCCAACAGGAAGCTTCACGGAGAGGACCAGACTCAACCCTCCGAGCAGAGAGGAGGCGAGGGAGATTAGGGGTGCACTAGAGTCTGGCGAGGTGGTGGGACAGCTAAGAACCATGATAGATGAGTCGCTCGAGGCGATCGATGGTGAAAGATACTGGAGCCTCCTACTACCACTGGTCTTCGCAAAGAGGATGGGTGAGAGGCGCTGAGGATGGAGGGGTCTATGGAGGTTGCGGCAAGCCCCTCAGAGACGTTGCGGAGGCTTAGAGACCCTATATGGCTGGGCAAACTTCTACCCAACTTAGCATCACTCGAGCTGTTGGGTGAGAGGGAATTCAAGGCCACCTTCTATTTGGACTTGGGGGAGATAGCCAAGGTAACCGGATACCTCTCACGACTCAGAGCAGACATGAGGTTCACATACGAAGACGAGGGTGGCAGTGGCGTGAGGGTATTGGGGACGGGAAGGGTTGTGGGCGCAAAGATAGGCCTCAAGATAGATGTAAAAGTCACATCATCAGGGAAGGGGGCTCTAATCAACTGGTCTGCAGACGCAGACCTTGGCGTAATCCAGAGACTCCTCGGCGAAAACACAACCCGCAAAGTCGCCAACAGGCAGATTGAACTCCTAACAGCCAAGCTCAAGGAGGCGCTCAATACCGGTATAAATTAAGCCACAGTATATCAACAGGCAGAGTTTGCCCCGAGTCAAGGCTGTGCTCTTGGACCTTGACGGAACACTCTTCCTCGGAGAGTCCACCATACCCGGAGCGCCAGAGTCGTTGAGAAGGATTAGAGAGTTGGGGTTAAACATCGCCTTCCTGACGAACAACTCCTTCTACTCGCGCAGGATGATCCTATATCAGCTGGTTGAGGCGGGGATTGAGGCCCGGCTGGAGGATATTGTGAACTCGGGGTTCGCCGCCTCGGAGTATTTGAAGGAGCGGAGGGGGATTTGCAGGGTGTTCCCAGTAGGGGATGTAGGGCTGGTGGAAGAGATTGTTTTGGGCGGCCATACCCTTGTGGCGCGGGGCGATGAGGCGGATGCCGTCGTGGCGGGCGGGACTAGGGATATAAGCTATTGGAGGCTTGTTGAAGGGCACCGCGCAATAATGAACGGCGCACTATTCATAGCTACTAACAAGGACCACGTATACATGACTGAGAGGGGACCAATGCCCGGTGCTGGCGCACTGGTGAGCTTCCTCGAGACTTCAACCAGACGTAGGTCGATACTGGTGGGTAAGCCTGAGAGATACATTGCCGACTTAGCTCTCAAGAGACTTTCTCTTAGTCCTGAGGAGGTGGTAGTAATCGGCGACAACGAGGAGGTAGATATGGCGCTGGCAGAGGCGATAGGTTCTAAGGGGATTCTAGTCTTGACAGGTATAAGTAGAAATCCATCATCAAATAAGTGGCTAGTGGCGAAGACTCTTCTCGAAGTCCCCGAGAAGCTTTCTTCACTCCTCTGAGGACTTTACATTTCGCGGAGGACCGGTATGCCTGTTAGGTTCATTGCACTGGTCTGGGCGATGATGTATCCTTGGACTAGTGCGAGCCTGAATGGGGCGGCCTCTCCGCCTTCTATAACAGGGCACCTTTCGTAGAACTCGTTAAAGTTGACGGCCATCTCCCTAGAGTGCGTTAGCAGCTGCCTCAGCCTCAGCGTCCTCGCTGACGTCTCGATGACTAGGGGTAGGAATGATATTGAGCGTATTAGGAGCTTCTCCTCTCTGGCTAGCTCGCCATAGGGAGTGGGATTGGCTTCTATACCTTTGTCCCTCGCCTTCTCTAGAATCCTGTAGGACCTGGCAACGCTATACTGTATGTAGGGGCCTGTGTCGCCCTCGAGCCGCATTGCCTCCCCCAAGTCAAATACAACCGCCTTCTCGGCCTCTGACCTCAGTATCGAGTATCTGAGGGCTCCCTGCGCAATGGCCTCGGCAACCTCTTCGACCTTCTCTCGAGGCCAGTCTCCATGCCTCTTCCTGACCTCCTCCGCCGCCAGCTTCTTCAACTCGTCAAGAACCTCGTCAACCTTAAAGTAAATCCCCCTCCTACCGCTCATCTGCACAGCCCTGCCCTCGACCACCTCAACTCCCAGCCTCTTAGCAGAGTCCGGGCTAAGGGATACACGCTCATAAGAGTAGTGTATGTATCTCTCACCATCCACGCCGAGCCTCGACAGTACGTATCGCACCACCTCCTGCGGCCTCTTCTGCTCAGATCCTACGACCGTCACAACCAGGCTTGGCTTAGGGATAACGATGGGTGTTCCTGAGTCCATCTCTGTAATCGTTATGGGGGTTCCGTCCGGGTTTTGCCCCCACTGCCTGCCATTAATCTTCACGTCCGATTCGCCGAGCTTCCACAAGGCGAAGGCAATATCCCTCGCCACATATGTTGTTGAGCCATCGCTCTTTACTAAGATCTCATCTCCCTCCTTGGAGAGGATGGGGTGGCTGCTGAGGTCGACACACCAGCAGCCCCTGTTCTCGCCCTCCATCGCTTTATAGATGATGCCCTTCTCGAGTAGTAGGTTGAAGGTCTTGGCCCAGAGGCCTGAGGCCACCACATCGCTTTCCCTGAAGAGCAGATCGTATCTAGCCCCGAGCCTCCAGCAGGTAGTGAGCTGGTCGGAAAGCACCCTGTCTGCTATCAGACGGGCATGTTTGAATTCCTCGCTACCCTTCTCTTCTATTCTCTTGGCTAGGGCTTTCAGCCTCTCCTCGAGAGACCTATCCTGCTCTAGACGCCGCGTAACCATGACATATACATGGTCTCCACAATACTCGTCGAAACGAATACCCTGAGGCGGCTCCATGGGCATTCCCAGTCCGAGGAACCCTAGGAGGACACTGGCCATCTGGGCGCCGCTATCGTCCACGTAGTTCAGCACATAGACCCGGTAGCCCGCCTTCGCGAGCACCCGCGCCACCGTGTCGCCGAGATACACATTCCTTGCATGACCTATGTGTAACGCCTTGTTAGGATTCACGCTCGTATGCTCCACTAGTACGACGCGCCCCTCACCATCTCTCGACCCTCCATAGTCCTTAGCCCCAAGCCGGAAGACCTCGCTTAGGGTATATTCTGAAAAGCGGCGCCAGTCGGCGTAGAAGTTTATGTAACCTGGGGGGGCCGCCTCCACGCGTTCTATAAGCTCGCCACGCCCCAGCTTGGAGGCTATATCCCTCGCGAGCTCTAATGGGTTTCCACCGGACCGCCTAGCCTCCTCGAAGGGGTATGGCGTAAACGCTTCCCCGAACTCTGGAGACCTTGGAGGACCTATCCTCACACCCTCCAACCCAACCCCTGATAGCAGCCGCCCTGCCTCCTCGAAGAGCCTCTTAATCGTCAATCACTCTTTCCAGCTATCAGTCACCTATCCTCCCGATATAAACTAAAACCCCGCGCGGCCGTGAAAACCTAAAAACGCCTCGCCCATACACCCCGATAGAGGAGCGATGCCGACAAACCTCCCAGCTGAGGCGAGGCACAAGCTAGCAGAGTATCAATCGGCTAGGACCCTCGAGGAGAAGATCGAGGTGCTGAGGCAGGCGCTCTCACTGATACCTGATCATAAGGGTACCGAGAAGCTGAGGAGGCAGTTGAGGAAGCGCCTGGCTGAGCTGAGAGATGAGCTGGAGGAGAAGAGGGCGGCGAAGACAGGAGGGGTCTCTGTCTTCAGTGTGAAGAAGGAGGGCTGGGCCCAGGTCGCCATGCTGGGTGTGGCTAACTCTGGTAAATCAAGCCTCTTCAGAGCACTTACGGGGGCTCCCTCACCCGTGGCAGACTACCCCCTCACCACACAGAAGCCCTACCCCGGGATGATGATCTACTCGGGCTGTGAGATACAGGTCATAGACCTTCCAGCCCTTATGACAGAGGACTTCGAGGAGACAAACCTAGCATCAAAGAGCATCGGAATCGCGAGAAACAGCGACCTGCTAGCCATAGTGCTGGATGGTTCCCGAAACCCACTAGCAGAGTTTAACGCCATCGAGTCGCTTCTAGAGGAGTACGGCATAACTTTGAAGAAGAGGCGGTTTGAGGTGGAGGTTGAGAGGACTGACAGCGGGGGGGTTAGAGTTGTCGTGATGGGTCGGGTTGAAGGCGGTCAAGAGGCTGTTAAGATTCTCGCCCAACAGCTCGGTATGAGGTCAGCCATAATCAAGATCGTGGGGAATGTCACGCTTGACGAGCTTGAGGAGGAGCTGATCAGGAGGCCGGAGTATAAAAAATGCCTGGTTATCGTGAACAAGTCTGATATCGACGACAAGAGGGCGGATGCGGCGGTCAGTGAGTTAGAAGCACGCGGATTCAGGGCGGTCAAAACCTCAGCAAGCTCCCCAGACCTCGAAGACGTGAAGCACATAATCTTCAAGTCGCTCGACATGATAAGGGTCTATACTAGGAAGGATGGAGTAGTCTCGGAGAGGCCGATTCTGTTGAAGAGGGGGGCAACCGTCTCTCAGCTTGCGGAGAAAATACACAGGGATTTCTCGGAGGCGTTGAGGTACGCTAGGGTCTGGGGCCCCTCTGCTAAGGTGCAGGGGGAGAAGGTTGGCAGGGAGCACGTACTTGAGGATGGGGATATAGTCGAGATAAGAGTCTAAAGATTGGATGCGATGGTTAAATAGTTTGTGGAGCCTTACTGAGTCATGCCAGTAGAGTTTAAGCGGTATACTGTTGCGTCGCGGTTTTCGCCCCCCGGTTCGAGCGGGGCTGAAGGGTTACAGGAGATAGAGTTTCGGCGAGACCCATTGACTGGTAGATGGAGTAGAATCAACATCGAGCGGGCTAGACGGCCGAAGCAGACTCCAAGTGGATTAGCGGTCCTGCGGGAGCTGGCTGAGAGGTCGCGGGATACGTGCCCGTTCTGCCCCGAGAGGGTAGAGACCAGTACACCTACCTTCACGCTGCTCCCTTACAGGCGCCTCCGCCGTGGGGACTGCTGGGTCTTCCCAAACCTCTACCCCTTCTCTAAACACCACGCAGTCACCGTCTTCACCCCACACCACTACAAGCCGCTAGACACGATCACGCCTGATGAGCTCAAGGCCGGCATAAACGCCGCGATAGAATATCTAAACGACCTCAAAAAAATAGACAGGGCCGCATGTTATCCAGTACTCGCTTGGAACCACCTTCCACCAGCCGGGGCCAGTATTATCCACCCACACTTCCAAGTCCTAGCCGACGAGAGGCCGCCAAGCATAGTCTCCCAAGAGATCGAGGCGAGTGAAAAATACGAGGAGAGCGGCGGCTGCTTCTGGGAGGAGCTCCTAGAGTCAGAGGAGGAGAGAGGGGAGAGGTTTGTGAAGTCGAGCCACTCAGTCTATTGGATCACCAGTTTCTCCCCAATCGGTAATAAAGAGGTACTAGCGGTCTTCAAGGGCAGGTCCTCGCTGGACCGTCTAACAAACAGCGAAGTGGAGGAGTTTGCCGAGGGGCTAGCACACGTGCTGAGATACTATTCCGAGTCTGGGTTAGAGAGTCTAAACATGCTCTTCTACTCCGGCCCACTGGGAGACGACATAAGCAGATACTTCTACCTCCACGCAAGGATTATAGCGAGACCAGCTCCCTCAACACTCTACGTAAACGATGACGGCTTTCTGGAGAAGCTATGCGCCGAACCCGTCATAGATATGACACCGGAAGACCTCGCAAAGGCTCTTAAAAAATACATGAAGTAGCCACGACCGCAGGTAGTAGCGATAGGAATTTTTATTCTTGACCCCCCTATATGGAGTTGGTGGAAGGGTCTTGATTACCGTCAAGACAAGGTATTACGCATATCTACGCGAGTTGACAGGCATTCGGGAGGAGGAGATAGCCCTCAGTGAGGGGGCTACAGTCGGCACCCTCATCGAACGACTCATCCAGAAATATGGGGACAGGTTTAGGAGATACATACTTGCAGACAACATGGAGCTGAAGTCGAGCATTGCCATTGCGATTAATGGTGTCAAGGTCTCAGATGAGCCGCTTAAGAGAATATTGAGGGATGGCGACACCCTGGTTATCCTACCACCAATATCTGGTGGGGTTAGCGTCTAAGCCTCCTCAAGGCATCCAAGTCCATCGTACCGTACGTCCTATAGACACTTATCACGAGAATGACTCCGACTGTGATGACTGCGGCACCTGCAGCCATAGAGAGGACGACTATTGCTAGGGCGTAGGGGTCTATCCCTCCTGGACTGTTCACCGCAAAAACAACGAAGTTCAGATGGGCTGCGTTGATCATCAGCTCTACTCCTATCAGCTGTTTGATGATGTTCCTCTTGGTCGCGAGGGTGTATATACCGATCACGAAGATTAGGCCGGCGAAGATTGCGTAGATTGTTGGGCTAAGGGCCAACCCTCTACTCGCCCTCCCTTAGAAGAGAGACAAGACCGACAACGATTGTGAGAAGCATCACTATTACCCCTGTTAGTACTGGGAAGAATCCGCCCCAGACATAGTCGCTCAAGACTCGGCCGATATCTTCAAGCCCGCCACTTATCACTCGCCGGAGGTTTTCACCCCAATACTCGTAGAGCAGCGGACGCGTAGCAAGGCTCGTCAGGAATAGTGCCGAAAAGAGGGCGGTAGCGAGTATTCCCAACACCTCGTTAAGCCTCAAGTCTCATCCCTCCTAGCCGTCACCATTATCACTAACAGGAATAGAGCCATTACGCCTCCGGAATATACTATCATCTGGAGTGCCCCTATATGGGGCGCACCCAACGTCAAGAAGATCAAGCCCACGGTCACGGTGAAGAGCAGCAGCCCGAAGACCGATCGGGAGAGGCTGCGAGTTTCCACGGCGAACGCGGAAAACACAACCGCGAGGACCAGTAGAAGCAGCTCTAGACTCTCAAGCATCATGTATCATTTCCCTGTACCATTTCTTTACAGTATTTTATATAGGCTTTCTTCCAGTTATTGGATTATTTTTAGTGGTTGTGGGGTGGGAGGTGGAAGGTGTTGTAGTCGAAATGGGTGTAGGTTTTAAGGCCCAGAGTATATCTCTTGAGTGGGCTGAGTGTGTTAAATGTCTGGTGAGGGTCTGATGCTGTCTTATAGGCCTTCTCCATGGGGAGAAGGTTATCGCATTGAAGAAAACCCTCTCCCCGTCCAGAACAACTCTCAGCATGTCCCTGTCTATCGAGATTCTGACAGTATTCTCTCTAGGCTCTGTTAAGCTTGA
>CAKZUF010000018.1 GCA_937921685.1 uncultured archaeon | reverse complement strand
GTTATGACCGCTGGAGCCTCTTCTAGCTTTGAATAGTGAACTCCTTATAGCCTTCCCCTTAAGGGTTGATACTCATGCCGCGGAGGCCAGCCTCCACTTTCAAGAGGTCCTACAGGCTCCGAATCGGCTATGAGGGAGAATACTATCTGATGAAGAAGTTCACAACCCTCAACAAGCCCGGCTACTACGCAGTGAGGACGCCGGGAAGTGGGACGGGGAAGACGTACAAGCCCGACCTATTGGTTGTCGAGGACGGTGAACTCTACGCCATAGAGGTGAAATCTACCAACAGGGAATCAATATACGTCAGGCCTGACCAGCTCGAGAGGCTGCTAAGATTCACAGAGCTCTTCAGGATCAAGTGCCCCCACTGCGGAGGAGAGTTCAACCCCAAACCAGTCCTCGCAGTCAGATTTCTGGGGAGGGGCTGGATCTTCCGCGAAGTAGACTCTGAGGGCACCGTCCAAGTATCGCTGGAAGGCGCTGGGGCGCCCAGTCAAGATAAAGCTATACGAGACCCGGCCGAAGTTGATGGTTATGCTCCTAGAGGGGCGGCAGGCACTCATAGCGGGGGCCACGAGCGAGATAGGCCAAGAGACCGCGAGGGTCTTCACAGAGCACGGGGCGAGGCTAGCGCTGGTGGCGAGGCGCGCAAGCATGTTGAGGAGGCTGGCATCAGAGATAAAGTCGCGGGGAGGGGAGGCGGTACCTATTCCAGCCGACCTAACCAGGCTGGGCGAGGCGGCCAAGGTGGTGAAGTCCGCGGCCCAAAAACTAGGCGGGCTTGACATACTGGTCAGCTACGTGGGCGCCAGACTCGAACCATCAACATGGTATAGAAGCATCGACGAGATAGATATTGACACGATAAGGGAGGTAATGGCCGCAGACTTCTACACAGCCCTAAGCCTAGCCCAGGCGGCCATACCGATAATGAGCAGGCGGGGAGGAGTAATGATCTTCACATCATCCACACCCGCCATAACATGGTACAGGTATGGCGCCGCCTACTCTCTGGCTAAGCTCACATTGATAGGGCTTATGAAGGCGATAGCAGCAGAATACGACAGGCTCAGGATAAGGGCATACGCCCTAGCGCTCGGGAATATAAAGACCAGCGCGACCTATGGAAAACTCAAGCCCTCAGAGAGGAGGAGGCTCGCCCAAGAGTCTCCGATGAATAGGTGGGGGGAGCCCCGCGAAGTGGCAACCGTGGCGCTCGCACTCGCATCAGACCTATTCAGCTACGTGAACGGGCAGGTGATAGTGGTGGACGGTGGAACCGTGATGCTTAGCTGATCTTCGCTAGTGCTGCCTCTATATCCCTGTAGTCCGGCTCCTTAGCGGGGTCCTCAGAAATCCAAGCATACCTCACCACACCGTCCTTATCTATTATGAAGACGGATCTCTTAGCCACGGAGTACCCCTTCAACCCGATAAAATCCTCATGAATACCACCATACTTCCTAGAAACCTCCCTCGAATAGTCTGATAGCAGTGTGAATCCGAGCTTATTGTGCTCCGCGAAGGCCTTCAGCGTGAAGGGGTCGTTAACACTTATTCCGATGACCTCGGCGTCCAGCTTTGAGAACTGGGAGAGGCTGTCCCGGAAGGTGCACATCTCCTTCGTGCAGACCGAGGTGAAGGCGCCTGGGAAGAAAGCCAGTATAACCTTTTTGCCGCGATAGTCGGATAGCCTCCTCACATTCCTGTCCTGGTCAGGCAGCGAGAAATCCGGAGCCCTGTCCCCGACTTTGACAGGCATACCGCACCCATCCTCTAAGACGCATAATTTCTATTTTTCCACTCTACTCGCCCGTTACAAACGAGCCATAGGGGAGCCGTGATACCCCGTGCCTATGGTATATATGTGAGTACCTATCTTTAGAGCCGAAGCGCCTTGAACACTAAAATGCATCTAATCAATGGTGCGCTACTGGCCATGTCGATGCTGCCGGCGGTCTTCGCTGTCGAGGCTACATCCGACATCTTCAGCAAGGTCTTCGCCGCCGCCATAGCATTTAGCGCAGCAGTCCTCGCATCCGGCTTCGCGATATCCCGCGCAGGCTCAGCCGGGCTCGCAGCATCAGCCGAGAGACCCGAAGTCAGGACAGTGGCCATAATCATCGCCGCCTTCGGAGAGGCCCTAGCCATCTACGGGATAGCCATCGCATTCTTCATACTCGGAGCCTCTTAGACACACCCAAATATCTCGATAGTACAGCCGACACACCTATTTTTCGATACACAGCAACCATAACAAGCAAAAGAAAAGCCCTGCTCCTACAATAGAGAGTGTCGCTCGAGATTGCGCCTATGCTCGGCATCAAATTAACAAATTAGTGGTCGGGCTCAGAGGGGGGCCGTGCTCAGATCGGGGGCATTGCGGTGAACCCACAGCCTCCAACTATTCGAATAGTACATCCTGAAGATGTGATGGCGTCGTTTGAAATGGATACTCCGAGGCATGCTTGACTGTTGAGCCTATCTTCCTGCCTCACCGTTCTTCAAGACCCCGAACGAATATGGGGGGAGGAAATAGCCCTCCCACTGTATGCCCATTCTAATTATGTATTCCGCCCCCTCTCCACTAGGCCAACCATACCTTCATCAGACCTCTACATCATTTATGTGTTGCAGGCCACTCCAAACTAACAACCGCCCCAAAAAAGAGAAACTACTAGTCGGGTAAGGGCCTATTATCAATCATTTAATTATAGTTACTTTCGCTGAGGTGTCTCAAGGCTTATACGCGGGTTGATATTCAGTTTTAGCCTAGTATGGTTGGCCACATACAGCTAACACTAGACCAGAAGCATCTAGAGGGCTTCCTGAAACATTTCAGGGAGTGTGTTGCTAGGCCGGCGCTCTTCCGGCTTAGGGGTGAAAGCCCACAATACGGCCACGGTGATCGATACTGTCCCCTCTGGCTGCCCGGCGGCCTCCCGGGAAGGCCGTGGAGAAAGCCATGGCTTATGGGCCCCTCCCCGTGGTTGAAGGGGAGTCCCGCTCCCGGGACTTGACGCCTATAGCTGGACAGGGTGCGGGCGGGGACTTGCAGCCATACCCGCTCGACAAGGCTGCCGGGCTGCAGGGGGAGGATGGGGTCAAGACTCGTCGACGACTAGCACCGGAAGTGAGGGAAAAACTCTTGGAGGCTTTGAGGACTGGAGTAGAGAAGGGCTACGGATACATACGGATTTGGAGGGTGTTGAGGGAGAGTGGGATAGAGATATCTAGGTCTACTGCTACCGATTACTAATTTGCTGAAAAATCATGCGGGGGGTGGGATTTGAACCCACGAACCCCTACGGGACAGGGGCCTCAGCCCTGCGCCTTTGACCAGACTTGGCGACCCCCGCCTCTCCGCGCTTTATTTTTGCGGGGGATGAATATTACGATATCCCCTCAAAAGACGTGTTAGGGCTGCTCCTTCAAAGCCTTGTTGTCTGGGGAAGTATTTTTTAATAGGGTTAAGGCGGTTTAGTTGGTGTATGAGTGTTGGGTAAGACAGGCCGGTCTATAGTTAAGGCGGATATTAACGAGGTCTTGTCCGACCTGCTGAAGGCCTATGCAGACGAGTGGCTGGCGCACTATCAGTACTGGGTTGCAGCCCAGTGGATAAGGGGGATCGACGCGGACACGCTGAGGCCGATCCTCCTCAAGCAGTCTGAGGACGAGCTAAAGCATGCCGAGAAGCTGGCTCAGA
Organism: uncultured archaeon; assembly: GCA_937921685.1. GTDB lineage: Archaea > Thermoproteota > Nitrososphaeria_A > Caldarchaeales > Calditenuaceae > HRBIN02. The sequence continues at coordinate 29,910 of CAKZUF010000018.1, read as the reverse complement.
GAATAATCCAGCTGGGTGGCGAGCCGGTTCTAGACTTTTCGAAACTTCTAACAACCTCTGGGTGCGGCTATATAGCCCCGCCCAAAGACCCCACCAACATCAAACAGCTGGTCGAAGACGTTTTGAAGAGTGAGGCCTGCGCCATCAAATTCTACAACGAGATGGTCAGGAAGTATAGGGACACGGACTATGTGACCCACGAGCTCTTCGAGGATCTCCTCGAGGATGAGGTTGAGGACGAAGAGGAGTGGGACAAGATCTACTCCAAGCTCTAGAAGAATAGTTTCTGCTCCTCAGATAGTTTAGATGTTTTTATCAGTTTGGCGGTCTCGGGCTTAGCTTTTCTCAGAACTGGGAATCCGCAGAATGGGCATCTTATACCCGTGCCCTTGAAGACCCGCTCCCTCTCGAACACTTTTCCACACTTTACGCATTGATAAAGCACTCTCTGGCTTGTGCTCATGTGGTATACGTGGTGGCGGTTTTTTATATGCTTATGTCGCCGTATCTATTGGTGTTGGAGGGGTCAGGCTGGGGTGGGGCGCAGAAGATTTAGGCTCTTAGCCCTCGACATGGATGGAACGCTCTATTCCTCCCGCAGCTATGTGGAGGAGCTGGAGCGGGCGATTGTATCCCTGCTTGCTGAGATGCTTGGCGTGACTACTGAGACGGCTGCGAAGAGGTTGATGGAGGCGAAGAGCCGCGTCCTAACCACCAGCGCGAGCCTCGACCTGCTAGGGATTCCGCGCTCAGAGTTCTATGAGAGGCTTTCCCGCATGGTGGAGCCGGCCAGACACATCAAGCCGCAGCTAGGGGTCGAGGATGGATTGAGAAGGATTAAGGCCCGCGGAGTCAAGACCGCCCTCCACACCAACGCTGGAAGGGCACTGACAAGGAAGGTCCTCTCAGCCCTCGGCCTGAGGCCTGAGGTCTTCGACATCATAGTAACCAGCGAGGACGCGGCCCCAAAGCCCTCCCCACAAGGCTATGAGCTTCTCCTACTTTCGGCAGGCTGTAGTCCCGAGGAGTGCATATATGTGGGCGACCGGGCTGTGGCGGAGCTGCGGACTGCGAAGATTATGGGAATGTTTACGGTGAAGGTGGGGGGCAGGGCGAGTATGTGGGCTGATCTCCACGTCGGAGATATTCTGGAGGCGCTGAGGCAGGTTGAGAGGCTCATAGAGGGTTCGGGCCTAAAGGGGGTGTGAATATCGTTCGTGTTTATATCCTCCGCGCCCAAGGCTAGTGGCGGGTGGTGGCTCTGAGCAGGGATGACGTGGTCAAGCGGATGAGCGAGGTGCTGAAGGCCGGGGGGAAGATGCTTGCACAAACATGCCCGGCATGCGGCAACCCCCTCTTCGAGATAAGAGGGGAGCTTAGATGTGTTGCCTGTGATAAGCCAGTAGTGGTTGTGAGGGATCAGGCAGAGTCTGGGAGAGCCCTCCTACCCATCGTCCTGACCAGCCTCGAGGGTGTTGTGGTCGGGAAGATTGACGAGCTGACAGGCAGGCTTGCCGAGTCCGTGGACCTGAGCGAGATAGAGGAGACTGCAAGGACCATCGACTCCCTCCTAAGCGTCTTGAGGAAGAGCGAGGAGATTAGAATGGCTTTCAAGCAGACTGGGTAGGCCCGTAGATGTGGAGGTCCTCGTATATCGGGCCTTCAGGCCTGAGGGTGCTCTTCTTAAGCTTGACCCTATCTACTATAATCTCTCCCACAGTGTGGGAGGAGAGCCGGGATAGCCTCGACAAGACCTCCGACTTGTTCCTGATGCCCTTGACTCTCAGAATTGTTATGTGGGGCTTGAAGTCCTTGTCGGGTTTGAATCCCAGCTCAGAGAGCCTCGAAACTACTTCACGCTGGACCGCCGCGAGCCGCGCCTCGACATCCTCGACGCCTATCCAGATGGTGTTCACCCTTGACCCGCCTGGAAAGTACCCAACACCCCTCAATAGAATGCGCATCGGCCTGACCTCAATCCCGGATAAACGCTCCCTAACCCTCTCAACAATCGGGGGCTCCAGCTCCCCTAAGAAGATGAGCGTTATGTGAAGGCTCTCGGGGTCTACTGGCTTCCCCAAAACCCCGGCCTCTAACAGCTCCTGCTGAATCGCCCTGACCTCTCTGACAATTTCCGGCGAGAAAACGTCGACGGCCACAAAGCTCCGTATAAGATGCGACGACATACGGCCTACACTTCTTCTTGAAGACGAGTTGCTTGGCTTAAAGATTAAGGTTTTCGCGCCTATCGTGCAGTTAGAGCCCTAGCCCTCAGCTCGACCAGCTTGCTTGCAGTAGAGTCGGCGAGCTCATCGAGTCTATTAGGCTCATTTAGAAGTTTGATTACCTGACTGGGCCTATACCTGCTGAACTCGCCGTATATCTCCCTCACCATGTTCTGGAAGACAGTGTCCCTCTCGAGCAAGCCTTCACGGCCCCGCTTCCCTCGGAGCCGCCTTAGCCTTTCCTCCTCATCCACATCCACTATCAAATAGATGTCGGGGACCAAGTAGTCAGACTTACCGAGCCTCTCCAGAAGAGTGACCAGCTCAACGATCGATGGGAGGCCCTGAAGCCCCCGCCGATGCCTTATCAGGGCGAGACCATAGACCGCAGAGCAGAGATAGTATCTGTCTATGAAGAGGAAGTGCGGGTTTGCCCGCATGATCTTTCTGACCATCGCTTCTGTCTCGTCAACCGTGTTTGCGAGGAAGAGAAGCATCCGGCTCAGGGGGGAGATCCTTGGACTGTTGCCGTATGAGGCGGCGAATACTCCACTTCGCATGGCGCCAGGCGTCTTGTGCGTAACTACTCTGAAGCCACGCCTCGAGAGAATTCTCGCCACACGTTTCATCAGAGTTGTCTTCCCAGACCCATCTGTCCCCTCCCAAACCGCGATATACGTAGAGTTTCTCAACCGCCAAGAGATATACGCCAACCACCTGTTAATAACTGAGAGCACACCCCGACCAAGGTGTGGCCTCCGTCAGGATTTAATTCAGAGGATGCCCTCATGGATTGACGGGGACATGTATGTGAGGGTGAGTGTCAGGGCAGAGGTCTTTCCGACGGAGGATGTGGAGCGTGTTTTGAGGGCTGTTAGGAAGATTTTTCCAACCCTCGAGTTCAGGGTCTCGGAGGAGGGTGGGAGGACCTTCGTAGAGGCTGAGTCTACCGAGCTCTCAGCCCTGAAGTATCTCAAGGAGAATTGGAGGATGAGGAGGGTTAGGGCTGCTGCCGGGAGGCTCCTCCGCTCAGGGTCGGGCTCGGGCGTGGTTAGGGCTAGGCTAAGCAAACACGCAGCCTACGTAGGTGTGGCATCTATTCTCGACGAGGACGAGAAACCGGGCTTGGGCGACATCAGCTTAGAGATCGAGACTGATGATGTGGAGAGTCTCATAAAGTGGCTGACGAGCTAGCATCCATGTGCGAGAAATGCTCGTGAACAATCTTCCACGAACCCTCCTCGCGCACCATAATCGTCGTGCACCGCGCCCTCCTCACCCATCTCTGCCCCTCAAACCTGTATTGATATACGAGTATGCCGTTCATCTCGAGTTCATATGTGGCGTAGGCCACGTCGCCGTAGATATTGAGACGTAAGTCTCGGATCTGGTATGAAATGTCTTGGACCTGGTTCAGTAGGCTGAGCTTAAGTCTGAGAGCCATCTCGTCCTCTAAGAGCTGGTATGGGGGAACGTCGTTGAATAGTGTGTATCCTTTGTTTGAGTGGAGTTCCAGTAGCTTGGCGTGGTCCTTGTTTTTGATGGCCTCGAGGACAGCTGTAAGCGTCTGTACTGCCTCGTTCTCCAGGGCGCTCATGGGGATTCGCGCTTATCCCTCGGATATAGCCTTAACATGCGCACTCACTTACTCTTCAGGGAACCGGATGCCTCCACTAACCCTGAAGCTGCCTTCCACGATTCGTCGCTGAACCTCTGCCAGAATGCTTTCAAGCTGCTCCTTCGAAAACCCTTTCGAGAGAAGCTCAGCCTCCGCCTCGCTCGATAATGAGATGCCTACCGTCGGCCCGCCGATTGTCATGACTGCTATGCCGTTGAACCTGTATCTGTTGTCTCCGAGGAGGAAGCTGCCAGTGAAAGTGCTGACCCTTCCCCTCGTCTCAGCCGAGTCTATCTCAACATCCTCGGGCTGCAGCCCACTACGCATAGTGGTCGCCTAGACAAATATTCTTCGGGCCGTCTGCTGGTCTATCTCGAGCTCGCTGAAGCAAATCCCGCACACGTAGACGTCCTCTCCCATTCTTTGAGCGTTTGCCAGGTCCCCGCCACATATTGGGCAAGCCCTCAAGGGGTCGCTGCTCTTAGCGAACTTCTCCCCACAATTCCTGCATTTACTCTCACCAAGTGGTGTCTCGAACCCGCATTTCGGGCATATCAGGGAGAGCCCAGCACTCCTCACCTTAACACCCCTCCGCAGAGACTCCGTCTCGAAAGTTTGTGGACGCTCCTCGATGATATTTAAACCCTCCTCCTTTATCACCCCCCTTTCCTCGAGGCTCTGGATAACAGCCTCCCTGTCTAGGGAGATCAACCTCTCGGCTGAGAGCTCCTCCCTAACTCCCCTCCTGAAGAGGAAGAGGCCTGACAGCGCAATTGGGACACCTACGACCGAGAGGAGGAGGTGGAGTGGGAGCCCGGGCGCCGCTTCAAGCGCTAAAACACTCTCAACGCCACTGGAGACTAGGGCTATATGAATGAGAGGCGCTGCCAACGATATAGTCATACCAGCGGCAGAGAGTATAAGCCCCAATGTGATCTTTGATGGCATCGCTGTCCCATGTCATCTCTCTCAGCATATAAACCCTATACACCCAGGCGTATTGGACCCTCTAGGCGGAATTGGGCGAGAGAGAATAGTGAAAAATTGTGAGACGCTCTTCGATATGTGGTCTCGTTGAGGCGAGGAGTTCGTAGCGCTGCGGTGGGAGAAGTGCTTAGACTCTTGGAGATAGCCCTCTCAACAACCGATGAAGAGCTTAGGAGAGAGGCTATGAGACACGCAGTGGAGTTGTCGAGGAGTTTCAGGGTGAGGATACCGAGGAGGCTCAGCCTACTGATTTGCAGGAAGTGCATGACGCCCTACAGGTTTGACGGCTCAAGGGTCAGGGTTCGGAGGGGGCGGGCTGGCTTGACAGTCCTCGTGACCTGTGGATCCTGTGGGGCTGTAAGACGGATTCCTCTTAAGCCTTAGACTCTATCGCGCCGGCCAATATCGATACCCTCTCCACCAGCCTTCTGTTCTCCTCTTTGATTCTCTCAAGCTCCTCCCTCAGCTCCTTATACTCGACACCCCTCTCCAAGCTCTTCCTAATCCTCTCGGCAGCGTCGCGAGCAGCCCTCCTGTTCATCTCATAGACATCGTTCTGCGCAATATCCTCGAGAATCCCTATCGCCTCACTGCTCAGCAGCTCTCTGCAGGCCGCCACCACAGCCCTCCTTACCCTGTAGTTGGGGTCCCGCGCATAGTGTCGGAGAGCCTCAACCACCTCCCTACGCCCCGGGAACTTGCCGAGCGACGCGACCGCCGCAGCCCTAACGTGCGATTGCTTATCAGCCTCCGCATACCTCAGGAGTGTCTTCAAAGCCTCCTCACCGCCCAGCTCAGCAAGCCCCCTCAAGACCCCCATTGTTATCACTGAGGCATGGGATGGTGTGTCGATGTGTCTTAGGAGGATTTCGTAGACGCCTTCTTCCTTAGTTCTTCCGAGGCTCGTGGCTGCAGCCTGTCTGACATAGTAGCTCTCCTCACCGTTTGAGAGGACCTTTGAGAGGACCTCGGCCACGTCGCGCCCTCTAAAGTTTCCAAGCGCCTCGCAGATGGGCCTCCTCACCTTCGGATTTCTAACAATGGATAGCGCCTCCAGAAGCGCATTCTTAGCCTCCTCAGTTCTAAGCTCCCCAAGGGCCTTAGCCGCCTCGGCCGAGACACCCCAGAACCTATCCCCGATCACGCACTTCTTCAACGCCTCGACGGCCTTTGCCCCGCCCAGCCTGCCCAGCGCCCGCGCCGCTAAGACCCTGCAGTAAACATGCTCGTCAGACTCTAGGACTTTGATATGCTGCTCAACCCCCCTCGCGAGTTCAAGGGTCTTGAAGACCTCGAAGCGCGGGTCTATACATACAAGCTCCGGGTGCTCGTCAAGACTGATAACGTGTGTGACCTCCCTTTCCCTAAGCTCCACGGTGAACACTCTCTCGGAGGTCTTAGTCTTGACCCTCACGGGTATGTCTAGGTGGTAGACTGGGAGGGAGTCTTCGCCCTGGGTCTGCTTAAACCTCAGCACCAGCTGCCTGGTACTGTCCCTCCACTCCTCCTCAACCTTTATCGCCGGGTGACCAGCATTATAGAAGAACTGCTCGAAAAACTGCTCTAGGCTCTTTCCAGAGACTTCCTCCATGACTTTTCTGAAGTCCTCCGTGTCCGCGACAGAGTAGGCATACCTCTTGAGAAAGAGGTTCAGCCCTTTTCTGAAAGTATCCTCGCCTAGGAGTGCGCGGAGCATATTGAGTATTACTCCGCCCTTCGGATACGTGTGCGCGTCGAAGAGCTCGGCCGGATACTTGTAGACGCGAGTGACGATCGGCCTTGCGTAAAAGTCCCTGTACTCGCTCAGGTATGCGTCCATGTCCCTTATCGTCTCGTAGACGAACTCGTCCTCACCCTTATCATGCCTCACAAACAGGTTCTCGAGGAAGGTGGCGAAGCTCTCGTTGAGCCAGATGTGGGGCCAGTCCCTGCAGGTTACTAGGTCTCCGAACCACTGGTGGGCTGCCTCGTGGGCTATGAGCGGGTCGCTGGAGAAGTCGACGTGCGCCTTCTCGTCGTGGAGTGTGAGCTCTGTCAGCGTCGTCGCGGTTGTGTTCTCCATCCCCCCAAAAATAAACTCGTAGACCGCTACCTGCGCATACTTGCCATAGGGGTATGGATATTCAAGATACTTGGAGAAGAACTCGAGTATTTTAGGCGTCTTTTCAAAGCTGAGGCGGTAGAACTTTCCATAGCCTGGCGGGACATAGTAGCTCAGCTTCACCCCGTTAAATTCTTCACCGTACTCCTCGAAGACACCGGCGACAACGCTGATGAGGTATGGTGAGTGGGGCTTATCCATCCTCCAGTGCCAGAAGTCCCACCCATCCCTCGAACCCCTGGAGACTAGGTCGCCGTTTGAGACAGCTATGAAGCCGCGTGGGACGAAGACTATGATTTCGGATGTGTGTTTCTGTGAGGGGTGGTCGACCAGCGGCAGCCAATACCTGTTATACTCGGTCTCGCCCTGGCTCCAAGCCTGAGGTGCTCTCCCAGGATTGGCCTTGTCAGGCTTGATGAAGTGGAACCCCTTCCGAGGTCTCGCTCTGTACGCAATCTCTACCCTACCCCTCCCCGAATCCAGCCGGACGCGCAGCTTCTCACCGTCATACCTCCACTCTGCCGGCTTCCCATCAACCTTGACGCTGTCGATCCACATCTCACAGGCATCAAACACAACCAGTCCTCCGCCTTCGCTATGCTCGACCTCAACCTCTTCTAAACCCCTGAGAGACTCTCCCTCAAAATCTATCCAAAGCTCCAGCTTCAGATGACCTACCCGGAAACTGTTGACGGGTGGAAACCGGGATGTGTATTCCGGATAGGCGAATCCGCGGCCGGGCTTATAGTAGGGGTATATGATGTTCATGTTCAACAGAATCAGAGAGCGTGGATATATATCCACACTCTTCTCCTATGGGCAGGAATCGGCGACGACTCAGCCTCTAACGCTCTACGGCAATGAGGCCCTATCGACTGAGTAGTCTGCCGCGCTGCGGGTTATTGTTTGGGGTTTTTATCGTGCCTCAACCCCCTGTAACTCGCGGAGATGGTTATACTGGAGCTGAGAGACGTCTGGGCTGGCATAGAGGGTAAAACGATACTGAAGGGTGTGAACCTAGTGGTTAAGGAGGGAGAGATAGCTGCTCTGATGGGGCCGAATGGTAGTGGGAAGAGCACGACCGCGCAGGTAATTATGGGGCACCCGAAATACACCGTCGAGAAGGGGGACATACTGCTTGACGGGGAGAGCATACTCGGCCTCTCACCCGACGCTAGGGCCAAGCGAGGACTATTCCTAGCATTCCAATACCCTGTTGAGATTAGCGGCGTCACTATGGCGAACTTTCTCAGACGCGCCTACCTCTCTGTTCACGGGGAGAGCACCAGGAAACTCTCGGTCTCAGAGTTCCACAAGCTGCTAGTCGAGAACTTCAAGCTCCTACAGATGGACGAGTCTTTCGCCAAAAGATACCTAAATGAGGGCTTCTCTGGCGGTGAGAAGAAGAGGAGCGAGATCGTCCAACTAGCCACGCTTAGTCCGCGCATCGCAATACTCGATGAGACAGACTCGGGCCTCGACATAGATAGCGTAAAGATAGTGGCCGACTCTATCAAGAGGATTAACGAGGATAAGGGGACTGGCTTCCTAGTAATCACCCACTATGCGAGGATACTAAACTACCTAAAGCCTGACGTAGTGCACGTCATGTATGATGGGAGGGTAATAGCGTCTGGTGGCTTCGAGTTGGCCGAGGAGCTTGAGAGGAAGGGCTACGCGGCGCTAAACACCATCTAATAGAAACTCGCGCCCTCCCTTAGATATCTAACAACCTCCGCATCTGTTACTTGTGCGAAATTTTCATAGAACTCTCCTACAGCGTAGAACTCCTCCTCCACGTATGGGCATACGACTTTGTCTACGAGTGGTCTGAGCTTGGCGGCAGCAGTGGTGGAGGCCACCGGCGCCGAGGCTATCAGCCTTGAAGGATTCATCTTCTTGATCGACTGGACTGCAGCCAACATCGTAGTGCCTGTGGCCAAGCCGTCGTCTATGATTGCTACGGTCTTCCCAGCAGGGTCTATGAACGCTCTGCCACCCCTATAACTCTCCGCCCGCCTCCTGAGGTCTGGCACGTGCTCAGACGCCCGCCTCAATATCGCCTCCTGCGAAATCCCATAGAATGCCACCACCTCCTCCTCCAACGCCACGTCTCCGAACTCTGTAACCGCCGCGGCGGCCAGCTCGGGGTTGAGAGGAGCCCCAATCTTCTTCACGACTATGACGTCGAGAGAGGAGCCTAGCCTTCGAGCCACAACACTCGCAACCACAACCCCGCCCCGCGCAATGCCGTATACCACGGAGCCAGGCCCCAAATAATCCTTCAGCCCTTCAGCAAGTCTTAGGCCCGCATCGTTCCTATCGCGGAAAATAACCCTCAAGCCCTCCCCCGAAACCGTGAGGGAGCGGGTGGCATTTACACGTTTAGAGAGGCGGGGCTCTCTGTTCGAGTCCTCTAATATGTGCGGTCTAAGGAAGCTATTATTGGATAATAAGATAGGACTAATATATGGGTCTTCCCCCTAAGGGCCGAAATGCTTGGCACGGGATGGGGTGCGATATTGCTCCTCATCTACCTAACCTCACCATTCCTAGTCGTCTTCACACTACTTCTGCTGCTGGCTCTCAGGAGGGGTAGAGGTGTGGTGAGCATCGGACTGGAGGAGAGGACTGCCCGGGCCATAGAGGCGGCCTGGCTTATAGGTGTAGGTATAGCCTAGACGGTCATCAACTTAGTCAGTATACCATGGATCCCGTGGCTCCAGCCACTAGCAGCCACACCCAGCCAGTCACCCTCAGAACCCGCGCAGGTCGTCAAAGTTGAGGCTTTCATGTGGGGTTATACGCTCGACACTTATGAGGTCAGGGCCGGTGCTGTAAAGTTTGTCGCCACCGCCCGCGACACCATCCACTCACTCACGATCTACTCGCCGCGGGGTGAGGTCCTCGCTACAGTGATGCTGATGCCAGGTATGAGGGAGGAGCTGGCCCTAAACCTGCGGGAGCCGGGCGAGTACGTCATCAGGTGCCTAGAGTTTTGCGGTGACGGCCACTCGGCAATGCTCTCAAAGCTCAGGGTGGTGGGGTGAGATGGCTTCGCAGATTAGGCTTGAGGACCTGACTTTCTATCCGAGGCTGATGGTTCTCTCCGCGATTGCCTGGTTCTTCGCAGGCGGAGCAGCCGGGCTCACAATGGTGGTCGCGCACCTCACAGGCGCGCTCAGAGTACCGGACTACAACATGCTCCTCACATTCCACGGAGTGGTGATGCCTTTCGGCGGCCTATTCCAGCTCATGATGGGTCTATCACTCCTGAGGGCAGGCTTCTGCTACGGCAAACCTGTCAAAGGACTTCTCATAAGGGCCGCATACTTCATCCTCAATTTTGGCCTGATCCTACTACTCGTGGGCATATTCGCCCTCCAAGTGAGAACAAGCTACACATTGATGTTCCCGCTACCGTCTGCGGGCACCTTCAAGGGGCTCTGGCCACTGGAGGGACTTACCGTGTTTGTGTGGGGCATTATCCTGATTCTTGCCGTCAACATCGCACTCTACCCTGCAGCGCTTGCGAGACTGATCTTCGGTGGAAAGACCCAGGAGGCCCTTGTGCTGGAGAGATTCGTGGGGACACTCAACCCCGCAGGGATGGCGAGTATGCTCCCCTATATCTTCATAATCCCCCCACTCGGCTCCGCAATAGCCATAGGAGCACTGACAGTGGGCCTAGCACTTCTAGGCATAATACCTCTCAGATCGGCGGGCTGGGTCCTGCAGCCCTTAAACTTCAACTATCCCTTCTGGATCTGGGCCCACAATCTGATGGAGGCGATGGGTATAATGGCGATAGGCACCGTCTACTGGCTCATCCCCCGCTATACCGCTTTGTTGGGAAGCTCTGAGGGTGTGGAGCCGAGGCTCTACAGTGAGAAGCTTGGAATCTTTGCAATTGTTTTCTACTCCACCGCGGCAATAATTGCCTTCCCACACCACCTCTTCACCATGCCCACATCACAGCCGGTGGGGCTTAGCTACACGGGCCAGATAGCAAGCTGGCTGACATGCTTCGGGGCGGCTTTCTCCGTCTTCAACGTCCTAGCAACCGAATATGCGTTCGGGCTGAGGCTCACGCCGGCCTCCCTAGCGGCCATGCTAGGGTTTGCGGTTTACATAGTCGACGGCTTCCTCGCAATGCAGCTGGGGATGATCGGCTGGGCGTATAGGCTTCACGGAACCTATGCAGTAACCGCCCACCTCATGACGATACTCCTCGCAGTATCTCTAATCTGGATAGGCGCACTCTACCACAGCTACAGGCTCCTCTTCGGCACGGATGTAAACAAGCGGCTCGCATACATCCACATCGCGCTGACAGCTGTGGCGGCGCTAGGCCTGTTCTATTCCATGGCATTCATGGGGGGCGCTGGAGTCCCTAGGAGAGCCTACCCACTCCCAATACCCAGCGATGCAGGTGTGCTGGGTCTTGTGGGCTTCGGAGTAGTCCTAGCCGCGGCCCAGGCAATCTTCCTAATCCAGCTCTTCAATTCGCTGAGATCGCCTAGACCGTCGCAACCGGGCGTGGGATAAACAGTCTTAACCCCATCTCCACCACTCACCTGAGGCTATGCATCATCTGGAGTGTCGTCACTATGCTGCTGAGGTATAGGGCGGAGACGGCTATTGTCGCGAGTGGTATACTAGGCAACCCGGCTAGAAACCATGCGACCCTGAGCACGTTGCCCGCGTTGAGGATGGCTGCGGGGTAGAGTGTCAAACCGACGTGGGGGGCTCTCCCAGACATGAGCCCCGGCATCAGGATCGGAGCGTAGGCGAGGATCATATTGCCTACGAACCCGACGGCTATGGAGTGTATGTATGCGTCCCTGAAGGCGTACCATAGTGGATGCGCCAGCAACCGGATAGCCGAGCTCGACGCAGCCAGTAGACACCCTGCTAAAAACCAGATCGACGCAACCCTATACAGGGCCGAGAAGTAGAGATACCTGACCCTATCCCTCTCCCTCATCCGGGAGTACTGCTCGCCGGTCCTGACCCGTCTGAGAGCGTCAACCGATACCACCCAGGCTATCGAAGCCATCAGATATCCTATTGATGCGGCCAGTTCCAGAGCCTCGCTTTGATGGAGCGCCGCCGCCGAAGCCGCTGCGGAGGATGCAGCGTGTAGGGGGGCGACCAGCCACCAAGCCCTCCTCCTCAGCTTAATGTCCACCCTGAAGTGGACCGTCTTTATCCCAACACCCATCACCATCCCAGCCGGCGTCCCGAGGAGGAGTAGGGGTAGTATACCTGGCCGGCCGAAGGCATGGGCGCTCTCAAGCTCTGCGAACATGGTCAGTGCTAGGGAGAGAGGCATAAGAGTCATCGATGAGGATATGAGGGGGTCGGCAGCAGCCAGAGGGCCGGACGGCCTACCTAGCACCCTCACGGAATAGAGGGTCGCAGAAGATGCGCCCGCTAGAGCGGCCAGATAGCCGAGGAGCCAGACCACAGTCCCTGGCTCCGCAAAAGCGAAAAGCCATACGCCTACGGCCATTATGATGGGGGAAGAGGCTCTGAGTTGTAGGTAACTATACGGGTTCTCATTCTTGAAGCGCTGGACAAGGACCATCGCCACAGAGGCGATGAAGACGTAGACGAATCCGAAGATCATGAGTTTTGGGTGCGCCAGGGCTGAGGGGGTGAAGGGTAGGGCGTTTGTGAGTGAGAGAAGCCACACCGCACCCAGTACAGCCCCTAGGACGCCGCTAACCGTCGCCAAAGCCACTCCGGGTATGAGTATGAGCCGGGCAGGCCGGAGTCTCTGCTCCAAGACCTGAGAATTTGAATCCAACCATTAAAATAAATCTGAATCAACCCGCACAGGACGTAGCATAAATCTCGCCTAGTCCTCGGTAAACGCGGAAGAGGATGCCAACTACTCTTATAAGCGTCTGTGTGCTTGTCATTCTAAGGTGATGTTATGTGTGATATTCTCGTAGCAACGCCAAAGGCGACTAGGGGGAAGGTTATGCTGTTCGCCAAAAACTCTGATAGGGACCCTAACGAGGCCCAAGTTCTAGAACTAATCCCTAGGCAGAGGCATGAGGAGGGTGAGGTCAAGTTAACCTATGTCGAATTCCCACAGGTGGGTGAGACGTATTCGATAATCATCTCGCGCCCCTGGTGGACTTGGGGGGCTGAAATGGGTGTAAACGAGTTCGGCCTAGCCGTGGGGAACACCGCCATCTTTAGTAGAGAGAAACTCCCCGAGAAGGGGGTCCTCGGGATGGATATTGTGAGGCTGGCCCTAGAGCGTTCTAGAAACTCTGAAGAGGCTTTAAGGCTCATAACAAGCATCGTAGAGCGTCAGGGAGGGAGCGGGAGCTACGAGCACAGGCTAATCTACAGCAACTCCTTCATCATCGCAGACCCGAGGGAGGCGTGGGTGCTGGAGACTGCTGGCAGACACTGGGCAGCCAAGCGAATCGAGGATGTATACTCGATATCGAACGCGCTCACAATCGAAGATGACTGGGACATAGCCTCCGACAGCGTCGAGAGCCTCGCGAGGAGGGGTGGCTTCAGCTTCTCCAAACACTTCTCAGACAGATTCTATACATACTTCGCCCACGGGAGGGATAGGCGAGCATACACATATAGAAGGCTCGGGGAAAGGGTGGGCGACATAACGCTCGAATACATGATGGATATTCTGAGGTCCCACAGCTTCGAGCCCTACTCACCGAGCAGGGGCTCTATGCGAGACGTCTGCATGCACTACGGAGGATTGACGAGGCCAAGCCAGACTGCGTCAAGCCAAGTATCCGAGCTCAGTGATAAAAGCATCCACTGGTTCACCGGAACCTCCCTCCCCTGCCTAAGCATCTTCAAGCCACTAACATTCGACACAGAGCTGCCCTCCATGGGGGAGACGCCCACCAACAAATACAGCCTCAACAACTACTGGTGGAGGGTCGAGCGATTCCACAGAAGATTCCAAACCTGCTACACCCACATCCACCAGTTCTCACAGGAGAGGGACCAAGCGCAGAATGCTGTGTTAGAAGCGGTTCAAGAGTTCCGTGGAGGGTCCGACCTCTCAATACCGCTTAGACTCGCCTTTGAGAAGGAGAGGGGGCTGATAGAGAGGTGGGATAAACTGATAATCCCCGCTAGACCGCCCTACCTATACAATATTTGGTGGCGGAACGTGAACAAACGGGCCCAGATAACTATCTAGGCCCCAATCCACTCTGCCTTAAGGTATGGAGCCATGCCGCCCTAGTCGGCGTCATGTTCAGCTGGGGCCTTCCCTGAGTCTCTCTGCTCTCTCCCTCATCAACCTCCGCAACTCGCTGATATCCCTAGGTATCACTAGTGCAAGCACGGTGAAGAAGACTCCACAAACAATCCATGTAGATGCGGAGATATAGAGTATTCCAAATCCCAGGCCGTAAATGTCGGCCAGATACCCCGCTATAAGTGGAGCTGTTGACGAACCTGCTGACTCGAATATCGAGAGGAGGGAGTATGCCGAGCTCCTAGCCTCGGGTTGTGTTACGTCTGTGACCGATGCGGCCACGTTCGGACCGGCCATGGGGAGGATGAATGATGTGACCGCACCCAAAGCTATGAAACCGTTAACATCATCAACGGGCCATGTCAATGTGATGTAGATAGTCAGTGCGGACAGAAACACGACTACTGCACCCACTATCGCGCGCCCGCTGGGTATCTTTGAGAACAGGGCGTCGCCGATAGCACCTCCGGCGAAATTCCCGAAGATCATTATAATGAGCCAGACGAACATTGCATAGAGTGCCATTATTTCATCGAACATTCTCTCCCTCAACATGTATGTGAAAATCCAGGCTTGGAGTGTTGTCCAGGGGAATACGCCGAAGAAACCCTGTAGGCTGAGGAATAGCATCGACGGCTTCTTCAGCGGGCCGAATATTTCTCTAAGCCTTATCCTGTATAGCTCCTCCTTTATTGTCAGGCCTGAAAGCTCAGGCTCCGAGCTTCCCCTCGGAACATCCTTTACAGCCAAGTATACAATTATTGCCGTCAATATTCCTAGACCCCCCGTTATCAGGAAAAGGAATCGCCATCCATACGCATAGCCTATCAATACTCCAAGGATTGTCCCCACTAATGCCCCAGTTGCGCCCGTTGCTCCGATAAGTCCTAGGGGCTTACCCCTGTTTTTCGGTGGAAAGTAGTCGCTTATCAGGCTTTCAATGCCTGATGGTGGTGTGTTGTCTATCCCCGTCAACGTTCTCGTTATAAAGAATTCTGTGAAGTTTCGTGGCAATGTATTGAGCCATGTAGTGAATCCCCATATGACGCCTGCAACGCTTATCAGGAGCCTCCTCGAATACCTGTCAAAGAGATATCCCCATACAGGGAAGAGAGATACAGACAAGACGGTGGTAGCCGTGATTAACGCACCACCGTAAGCATAAGTAATCTGGAACTCGTCCAAGATCTGAGGGAAGACGACCGAGATAACATAGATGTCCGCAACGTGAAGGGATTGGAAGAGGAATAAGATTATCGCCACAAACCAAGCATATTTTAAGTGGTGTGGGGGCATGTACAGTCTACAAGGCGCCGTAAGTCTCGTATAAGGCTTTCCAGCCGAGGAGTGAGAAAAAGCTCTTGGAACAATATTACTTTTTTGAGCTACAAGATGGTAAACTGCCTTCTTCGGTAGAAACGTTCAGGCAGTATGACATAGGAGTTATCACGTGCTGACTATTCAAAATATAGTGTGACAACGTGCTTGTTCTATAATCACCAACTTGTATGTGGAAACCGAAATTATAATATATGCCATTATTTCAACTGTTTGAAGTGAAGCCATATATACCGTGTTGTGTTTGCTAAGAATGTATGCTACACCTAGCAGATTCGAAGGATGCAGGTGTTTGGAGTTTAGCTGATGAGTGGGGGCCTGAGAATGTTGTGTTAGCCTATGATCCCGACACAGGTATGCGCGGTGTACTGGTCATCGATAATACGGCGATGGGGCCTGGTAAAGGAGGCATAAGGTTCACACCCACGGTAACCCCTGTCGAGATTTTCCGGCTAGCCAGAGTCATGACATGGAAGTGTGCATTAGCGGGTATACCTTTTGGAGGAGCTAAGGGTGGAATCATTGGAGATCCAACTAAAGTGGACAGAGTTGCCTGGATAAAGTCTTTCGCAAAAATGATAAAGCCTTATGTCCCACAGCAGTATATCGCAGCCACCGATATGGGGACCACAGAGCTTGACATGGCTGTGTTCGCCCATGAAATAGGAAATATGAGTGCTTGTACTGGTAAGCCGCGTGAGCTTGGCGGGATACCACATGAACTGGGAACAACCGGCTTCGGTGTAGCGATAGCAACTGACCTTACCGTCAGATTCCTCAACGAAATTGGGATTCTAAACATCGATCCCACGGAGGCAACGGTAGCCATCCAAGGCTTCGGCAATGTGGGCTCCTTCACGGCGCGTTTTCTCGACGAAATGGGCTACAAAATAGTCTCAATATGTGATGTCTCGGCCTGTATACATGACCCCGAAGGCATCGACATACCTTCTATAATGAAAGAGTTGGGCGCGAGTACCCATATAGGCAATCTTAAAAAATATGAGAAACAACCAAAGGAAAAGATCTTCGACTTCCACGCCGACATATTCATACCCGCGGCTATATCAGATACAATAAACAGGGAGACAGCACCCAAACTCCTTTCCTCGAAGACAAAGATCGTGGTTGAAGGTGCAAATATTCCCACAACAAGTGAAGGAGAGGAAATACTCCTCAAGAACGGAGTGTGGATTATCCCAGACATTGTGGCGAACGCTGGAGGAGTGATAGGGTCTTATGTCGAGTACAAGGGCGGAACAGAGATAGAGGCCTTCGAGCTCATAAAATACAAGATAACAAGTAATGTAAAAAGAATTTTAAGCGAGGCGTACCAGTCGAAGAGCTCAACCCGAGCCATAGCACTGGAGATCGCGAAAGCTAGAGTGAGGAGGGCGATGCTCCTTAGAAGGGGGGCGATAGACGTCGCACGGGAGTATTTCGCCCGTATGAAGCTCTACGAAGACATCCCGATACCCAGTCTGAGATAAGCCTCACTCAGCGTTTATTAGCACAGCGTAGTGGACCAGTTTGCGGAGGTACATGTATGCAGCCTTCCCACACTCTTATTTGACCTTCCCAACTTAAGCCAACATACATACTCCAATCATCTTGGGGGGCGCGCGGCCCGTAGTCCTCCTTCTGTTTTAGGCGGGATTGGTCTTCTCGGCTCTCCGCGGGCCTCGCCGGTGCGTCTCATAGGCCCGGCGCGCCTTTCCCCGTCAGGGCCGCCCGTTTCATCCATTCTCCACTGCTCGTCGCCGCCTCGGCTTGGCGGGTCATGCTCATCTGCGGTGGAGGGGTCTCGTTTCTGTGGCGTTGCCGCGGGTCTCCCCGCCCACCTCGCGGTGGCTGACTGCACCGGTTGGGGGGAGGAACTTCCTCGGGAGTGCCCCGTGGCCCGCCCAGCCGCTCGCCCCCAATAAAAAAGAAGGATGGGGAAGGGTTTATTCCTTGTCTTTGAGGGTGGTGGGGACGCCGCAGGATAGCCCACTAAGAGATATTGCCGTCTCGGCTTCCCGGCGAGTTTGGGGCTGGGTGGAGGCCTCGGCCTTCTTAGCCACGGGTACGCCCCTGATTCTTGCAACGACCTCGGCCATTATTGAAAGAGCTATCTCCGCCGGCATCTTCGCGCCTATATCGATACCCGCGGGCGTGCTTATCCTTGCTATGAACTCCTCGCTCACCCCCCTCTCCCTGAGAAGCTCCAGGTTCCGAAGGGCCCTCTTCCTACTGGCCATCAATCCCAAGTAGAGGGGCTTCTTCCCCGATATAGCCTCAAGGACCTTAACATCCCTCTCTCCCCTAGTCAAGACCACTACACAGTCCCGAGGCCCTATCTCGAGCTTGGAGAGGTCGAAGTCTATATCCGATATCAACTTGTCAGGCTCCGACTCCAGCATAGGCATAGGATCGACGACCCAGACCTCGAAGCCTAGAATCTTCCCAATCCTCACTAGAGCCTCTTCCACATCGTCCTTCCCTCCCTGACCTATAATGAATAGACGTCTCGCAGGTGTGATCGGGTCGACAAAAATCTCCATAGTCCCTCCGCAGAAGGTCTCGACAAATATTTCATCCCTGCTCCCCGAGGTGGCCATACCCCTCACCGCCTCCTCCGTGCTCTCGAGATGCACCCTAACCAGCCTAGGCTCCTCCTCCCTTATACATTCTAGCGCTACAGAGATGATAGGGCCCTCCGGACAGACCCCGCCCAGAGTCCCATAGACAATCTCGCCCCTATCATCAACAACCATTTTAAACCCGGGCTTCCCCAGACTTGAGCCGGAAACCCGGACAACCGTAGCGATAGCGTAAGAGCGTCTCTCGGACTCCAGCCTGGAGACCGCCTCAGCCAGAGACCTGTATGGCATCTTTATCCATCCTCTAAAAAAGCCCGCGATATATATGAATTCCAGCCTCACAACAATTGTGTGGGCGCCTTGTCGCACAGCCCTTTCACCGGTTAATTTTGGTGGATAAAGGTTATTTATCAGTAGAAATACTAAACGATTCCAGAAGATGACGCAGGTGGTGCTAACATACGACCCCTCACTGGGACACATGTTTCACAATTTCCCGCTCCTCAGCTTTCTACCCTGCGCGCCGGTCAGATACGTCCCACCACCGATATACAGGTATCTGAGTAAGCCGGATGTTCCTGCAGACGGATACGGACGCGCCGTCCTAGCCCCCTACGGGATCAGGAAGATCGAGGCCTGTCTCAAAACGAAGTCGAAGCTACGGGCCGAGGTCGTCCATCCCAACTACTTGGATAGACACATCAGAGAGGACACAAAGATAATAGCCGTTAACACGATGGATCCGTTAGGTATCGGACCCCTAACAATCATGTTCAACAACTGTGGGCGTGAGAAGTCGTGGGTCGCATACGAGTTTGAGTCCCTCATACATACTATAAATGTTCTGCGCAGGAATAGGTGCCCCAAGGCTAAACTCATAGTGGGCGGCTCAGGCGAGTGGGAGTTTGAGATTAGGCCGGAGATGATAGACGCGCTCAGAATAGACTATGTAGTTCAGGGAGAGATGGACGACATAATCCACATCCTCTTTGAGGGATTGATCGAGGACAGCATCGACAATTCTATATTCTTTCACGGCTTCAGAACAACACTCTTCAACCAGCACGGGCGCGCCACAGTAACCTATGTGAAAGATCCTCGAGGCCGTTTCATAACACGTCATCCATTCTCCAAGTATAGGCTCCCCAAGATAGAGGACATTTCAACCATAGTCGGCGGCACCATCAGCGGCCAAGTAGAAATTATGAGGGGGTGCGGTCTTGACTGTGACTTCTGCGAGGTTACGACGCGCCCCCTCCGTTACTATCCGCCAGAAAAGGTACTCGAGGAGGTTAGGGTGAACCTGAGATACGGCGTAAGAAACGCGTGGTTTATCACAGATAACCAGTGGGCCTACATGTTAAGGGACCCTGACTACTGGCCGAATAGAGAGGCGATCGAAAAACTCTACAGAACCGTCATGTCACAGAACGGTGTGACACATGCAAACCCGATGCACGCTACGCTCGCTCCACCTGCTGCAGACCCAGAGCTACCCATGATGATTTCCAAGATAGTGGGTGCGGGCCCGGGGAAGCACGTCGGGGTTCAGATAGGCTTGGAGACCGGGAGTGACAAGCTGATCCTGCAACACATGTCGAGGAAGGCCCTCCCCTTCCGAGTAGGCGTTGATGCGACTTGGTCCGAGATAGTGATTGAGGGGCAGAAGGCTCTAAACGCTGCATACTGGCTACCGGCCTACACAATAATACTTGGGCTGGGAGGTGAGACGGATGATGACATCTGGGACACCATCGGCCTGATCAACTACATGGCCTCGCTAGGACTCCTCTTCACGGTCACCCCCATGGCATTAGTAAGCCTCGGCTCCCTTCGCGGAAACCAATCCCTCACCGACGTTTATGCCAGCCTAACTCCGGCGCAGGCAGCACTAATCTATGTCAGCTGGAGGAATACGCGGAGGATGGCTGAGCTTCTCGCGTGGAGGCTTGGGAGTGATAATCCGATACTGAAACTTGTCACGGGTGGTATACTCACTTTCGGCGCCAACTTTTGGGTAAACTCTATTGAGCGCTACTTCAGAAAGATTAACCCCGAGGCGGGGAGAGCAATCGAGAAGGCTAAAAACTATACCACGGTCTACTCGAAGGGCACCGACTTCAACAAGCTTAGAGAACGGTTTAAGGAGGTCAAGAGCAGGCCCGCCATAATTAACTAGTCCCTTACATGCGCAGGTCTATGCTTATGCTCAAACACCGAGGTAATAATGCTCTCTCTCACCTGGCTTGGGAGAATAGATGACGAAAGCCACATGCCGAAGGCTCTCCTCTCATAAACGTTCACAGGCCTCTTAAACACTATCAGCCTCCTTATCGTCTGGTATAGGCGGTTGCTGCTGTGAACCTTCGGAATGTAGTATAATCTAAGTAGCCTTCTGCTTCCAACCCGTCCTCGAGGCCTTGCAAACCTCCCCAGCCTCACCTCCACAAAACTCAGCAGACCGTCATAAACGAGCCTGTTCAGCGTGGCTTGGGCCGTCGCAACCTTACACCTTGCCCTACGCGCGATAAGGGGCACAGGTAAGGGCCCATACCTCTTAAGAGTTGTAATAACCCTCGCGGTGGCCGGACCCCTCATCATACGTTTCTAAATATATTTCGATATACTTTGATTTAAATTTATTTAAACATCTAAGCGACATAATACGCCAGTCAGTTAGCCCTCCATCTTTATAAGACTACACACGAATCTGATGTTATTAGCTGGTCGGCGCTGTTAAATCTTGGGGTGAGACGATACGGGCCCCCAAGCCAGGCAGAGCGTAGACATGCTTGCCACGGGTATAAGTGGCTTAGACTCGACGCGTGGGGGGCTGGAGGCTAGGCGGCTCCACCTAATCGTTGGGGAGGAGAAGAGCGGGAAGACGACCCTCGCGCTACAGGTTGCGTCGATAGCCTCCCGGATAGGGTTCGAGGTCCTCTGGCTAGACTGTGGAGGTAGACTGCATCCAGCCAGACTAAGGTCCCTAGCAAGCCACTGGGGTGCAGACCTCTCCAAAATGAAGATCTCCACGCCTGAGACCTTCTTTGAGCAGCTGCGGCTAATAATTTGGGCTTGCGACTACATCCGAGAGCCAGGCCTCATAGTCGTGGACGACTTCACATACCTCCATAGAGTAGAGGCTTCAGGCGTTCTACCCCATGATAAGTGGCTATACAAGATGCTCGCGTTCCAGTCAGCCCTCCTCAAGGAGGTGACCCGGTCCAGCAACGTCACTTCAATCGTTGTCTCAGATATTCATGAGAGGCCTGGCCTAGGCCAGCCGCAGCCGGTAGCCAGTGCGATCGTCTCCTATTATGCAGATAGTGAGTTGTGGCTACAGTCTATTACAGCCGGTAGAAGATTATTAAGGCTGCACATAAATGATCAATCACTAACACTCCGTGTTAGAATATTTGAGGGCGGGATTATAGAGGATTAATCATATTTTAGCCGTATATCCAGCGAAAAGTCCGAGAGCCGATAATAGGATGAGAAGCGATGCTCCAAGTGTGGCGTATCCGGCTGCCCTGTCGGTTAGACGCCCAGTCGCGGCAAAGTAGAAAAGGGTTAGCCCGGTTAAGCCCAGAGCGTAGTAAAGTGAGACAACTATAAACTCAGCCACTGTCTGATAGGTTTGCGTGGGTGCGAAGATCTGGCGGCCATAGAAGGTGGCTACATGGCTTACAGTGACGAAGACCACACCGCTAGTGACGAGTATCACGGTGAACATCAAAATGGCAGCCAGCACGCCGCGCCCCTTAACAACCCAGTTTAGCGACAGCACTGTGGCAAGAGTTCTCTTAACCCTCTCCAACCCATACGGATTGCAAGAACCTCAAATATAACCCTAAAACGCCTCTTAAAACCCTAAAAAACAGAGACCGAACATAGTTTTCTAACCTTCAAGCCTCTCTACAACACACGCGCGGCCAAGAGCGAACACATGTAATCAGTGATTTTAACTGATGGCAATGTCCAATGTTTAAAGAAAGAATAGATCCTACCTAGGATGTGTGATTATCCCTTTATATGGTGCTGCACTAATGGACTAAGAGAATGGCCGGCTCGGTGAGGGCCTTCCTCGAATGGGCGTCGGGCGTTTTCTCAGGCTTGGACAGGAGGGTCGGTGGCAGGGGGTTCTACGCACCTCTAGCTGTGCTATTGATAGCGGTGGCGGTGACTTTCATGTCTAGGTCGCTGCCTGCGAGGTGGGGATTCATTTTAAGCGAGTTTGACCCTTGGTGGCATTTCAAGACAGCCACCATGATAATTGAAAGAGGGTGGGCGGGTTTCTTCGACTTCGCCGGACTCGTTGACTATAAGAGCTGGTACCCAACTGGCCTACAGGTTGGCAAGACCTTCTATCCCGGAGTCTCATTCACACTCGCGTTCATCTATCTCGCCCTATCCTCCATAGGGATCAATGTAGACTTAATAGAGCTCGCATCCACCCTCCCCGTAGTATACGGCATCCTAGCAGTAGTGGTCACATTCCTGCTAGCTAGATACGTTTTGGGGACAGGGCCGGCCATAGCCTCGGCCCTACTCCTATCCATAAGTTATGCACACATATCTAGGACGCATCTTGGGTGGCTTGATGACGAGGCGTTGGCTATTCCCCTCATGCATGCAGCCTTCCTGACGTATCTCGCGTCGATAAACGAGAAGAGGTCTATGAAGGGCTCCCTCCTCTTAGGTCTGCTTACAGGGCTTCTCCTCGGCTACACAGGGGCTACATGGGGTGCACACAGGCTTCCAGTCATGATGGTCTTCCTCTTCGCGGCGCTCCTAGTATTCATGGGCAGGTATAGGAGGCAGCTCCTAGCCAGCTTCATACCACTACTCGCCTCAACATCAATAATACTGATAAGTGTCCCGAAGCTGGGCTTCTCGTACCTATTCGAGGTCACGCTCCTTTCCGGATATTTGTCATTGGCGTATATCGTGCTGGCCGAAGTGCTCTACACTCGTTTAGGGCCTCAGAGGGCTGTAATAGCGCTAAGGGGTGTTGCCTTAGGGCTCATACTGCTCGTAGTCGTCCTAGTGGTCGCCGCGGTTGCCAATCTTCCAGGTCTAAAGTTCCTCTCAGTAGTGCTCCCACAGCTCAGAGGCGAGCTCGTGATAATAGCCTCGGTAGCGGAGAACCAGGCCGCGACCTGGTCGACACTCTTCACCGACTTTGGACCAACGCTAATGCTAGTGCCTTTCGGTATCTACCTCCTCATCAGGAGGGCTGGAGAAGGGGATATATTCCTCACACTCTACGCAGTCCTCTCACTCTACTTTGCCTCCTCGCTTGTCCGGCTGGCACTACCCACTTCGCCAATCGTCGCCATCGTGGCTGGCTTTGTCTTAACAGAGATGCTTGCGCTCGCGTCGCGAAATCTTATCCCACCCCGTGGACCTAGGGTGAGGAGGACGGGTGAGCGGAGGTTTATGATCGCCGTCCCGCTGATTGTTATGGCGCTGATATCAATCCACTATCTCCCCCAGGCGATGGGGAATACTTGGGCATTCTCGTCGCTTGACGCTGCATACACTCCCAGCACGATAACCTCTGCATCACTTCCAACTGGCAGGAACTTCATATTGAATGACTGGGTGCGTGCCGTTGAGTGGATGAGGAACAACCTTCCAGACAACGCCGTCGTTGCAGCATGGTGGGACTATGGCAACTGGATATCGATAGTGGCTAACAAGACCTCGCTGGTAGATAACACGACGGTAGACACTCTAAAAATAGCAAAGGTAGGATACGCATTCTTATCGCCAACCAACGTTAGTCTAAGGATCTTTAAAGAGATGGGTGCGACACACGTCCTCATATTCATCACCCACCGGCCCCAGACTGGGGCTGGAGACTTCCCAAGGCTCCTCTACTATGGCGACGAGTCTAAATGGTTCTGGATGCTGAGGATAGCTAATCAGCATGCGCGTGAGCTCGGACTGTCGCCAATAGATGAGGCGGCGATCCTAGGACCCAACAGGGACCCGACGAATCCTACAGACAAGTTCTGGACAGATACCACGCTTGGTAGACTGATACCGTTCAAGCCTAGGCAGACCACAGACCAGTTCGGCAACATTATCACTGCATACTATTATGAGGAGCCTAAGGTCGAGGGCTATAGGCTGGTGTTTTCATCCTCGGCGCCCTACTCTAGCCTAGCCTACGTATACATCTATGAGATTACTGGCTAGCCGATATATGAGGGAGCCCCTCCCCTCCGCTCCATCTCTTCGAAGAACCTGCTGGCCTCTCTCAGAAGTTGTTGCTGCTTCTCAATCTCGGCGTCGAGCTTGGACGTGTCGACAGGTATCTCGAGATATCCTGAGAGTATCGTCAAGACCTTTTTCGCCGAGGCTAGGTCTGGTGCGAGACCCATGGTGTCTGATATTAGGAGGTCCATGGGGATGCGGTTCAGGTGGAATCTTAGCATCAGCGAGGACGTGAGTCTATCGACTGGAAGAGTGTCGATGTTCGTTGCAGCCTTTGCTCCCAAGCGGATTAGCCGTCTGACCCTCTCCATGTCCGTGGAGGATGCGTAGACCTCGCCTGAAGCATTGACCCGCCCGCTCGTAAGGACTACAAGTGCGCTGATCTTCGATGAGGGAAGATAGTTGAGCAGGATCTCTGAAATCTCTTCGCCCACCTCAGTCGTCTCTATTATGAAGTTCCTCGTCACAATAAGTAGCGCCTGCCACTGGTTTGTGCGTTTTTTCGCGAGGTAGATCTCGATCTTGGGTGGGGCGGCTATGCCCTCATTGTTTATCAAGGTGACTTGGGGGAAGTGGGGTGAGAGGATCTCCGCGGCCTTAACAGCCTCCAGGCTCTCTTGGAGGATGCTGGAGGCGATGAGTGCTACAACCCCGGGCCCACCGCCCGCATCTACGACTGTGTATTCTACGTCGTCTGCCGGTATTTGGGTAAGCTTGTTAAGCCTTGTCTCCCTCAAAGCCCTGTCCTTAACCCTGATATACGGGCTATTAAATGCATCAACAAGTCTCAAGAGGTGTTTGCCGGGGCTATTGTTTAATCATATTCGTGTAGGTATATGCGGTTTAAATACCTCGATAATACCGACCTAATACGATGGCACATGAGCGAAAAGCAGGAGTTGCCGGTTCTGGTCTCAACGGACTGGGTTGCAAAGAATCTCGACAGGCCTAATGTCCGGATAGTTGAGGTCGACTATGACCCGCAGACAGCCTATTTTCAGGGGCATGTCCGGGGGGCAGTCCTGTGGGACTGGAAAAAGGACATAAACGACCCCATAGAGCGAAACATCATAAGTAAGGAGGGGTTCGAGCTTCTCTGCTCTCGGAGCGGAATCTCAAATGACACGCACGTAGTCCTTTACGGCGATTTCAATAACTGGTTCGCCGCCTTCGCATTCTGGGTTGCTAGACTCTACGGCCACGATAAGCTGAGCATAATGGATGGTGGTAGGAAGAAGTGGATAGCTGAGGAGAGGGAGCTTGTGAAGGAGGTCCCGAACCCCGCCCCGGCGAGTTACAAGGTTACCAAGGTGAGGTATGAGTATAGGATTCTTCTACCCGATGTCCGCGCAAGGCTTGGGAGCCCCACAGTGGCTCTAGTTGATGTGAGGTCGCCTGACGAGTATACTGGAAAAATCTTGGCTCCTCCCGAGTATCCCACAGAGCACGCGCAGAGGGGAGGCCACATCCCAGGCGCGGTGAATATACCGTGGGCGAAGGCGCTTAACGAAGACGGAACCTTCAAACCGGTCGAGGAGTTGAGAAAGCTCTACCAGGATTTAGGCGTGACGCCTGATAAAGAGGTGGTAACCTACTGTAGGATAGGCGAGCGGTCATCCGTGACCTGGTTCGTCCTGAAGGAGCTGCTCAAATATCCCAAGGTCAGGAACTATGATGGGAGCTGGAGCGAGTGGGGTAACGTAGTCGGCACACCAATAGAGAAATAAGTCAAAGAAGCAGGCATCCAAGATTGTGATGGAGGAGATCCGCGGCTGCGGCTTCTCGAGCGAGAGCTTCTACTTCCTTGAAGAGATGCTGTGGCTGAGCCCGATTCGGGGTAGAGTGTTTCGAGTCGGAATACTCCCAATTACTCAGACCCTTTGGGGCAAGATAACCTCCGTAAGGGTTAAGCAGCCTGGTGAGGAGGTTGCGGCGAACCGGGCTCTATGCCTTATCGAATCCCGGAGATTCTTAGGAAATATCAGGGCTCCCTTCGACCTGAGGATAGAGCGTCTCAACACTGAGGCCGTTGAGCGGCCTTGGATTCTGCAGAGGGGGTTCGGCGAGGCTGCTTGGCTCTACGAGGTGGCCGCCCTGAGGGATGATTGCTTGACCAAGTTGAAGAGGTGGAGTGAGGTGAGGGATGAGGTGGAGAGGATGATCAGCGAGAAGGGTATAGTCTGTTTCAGAGAAGTGCCTGACTATGTGCATGCCGCGATTGGTATCGACTGCAGCCAGCTCCTCATGGTGCTCTCCGACAGGCTTGAAGG
This sequence comes from uncultured archaeon, assembly GCA_937921685.1. Taxonomy (GTDB): domain Archaea; phylum Thermoproteota; class Nitrososphaeria_A; order Caldarchaeales; family Calditenuaceae; genus HRBIN02. The sequence goes on along the minus strand of CAKZUF010000018.1, from coordinate 3,306 downwards.
GCTTCCAGAGGGAAGCATCATCCACATAGTGGCCGACTATAATGAGGGGGCTGAGAGGGACCTGGAGAAGTGGAGCAGAATCACGGGGAACGAGGTGCTGGACTTTAGGGTTGAGAAGAAGCTTGCCCACGCATTGATTCGCCGTAAGACCAAATCTTAGCTCGGGAATTAAATTTTTATCCCACGTATCTCTTCTCCGTGTTGAATGGTGTTACTGAAGAGTAGCCTCGGCTATATGAACAGCGTTATACAAAACCTCTCAGAGATAGACCTGAACCAGGCAGCCGAGCTGTACCGTGACCTCAAATCGGCCGGAGTTATTGTCCCCCACGGTGAGGGGAGGAGTAAGGGGGCTGTAAGCATAATCTGCAGCGAGCTCGCGAAGATGGATCGCGGAAAGGTTGTTGTCGACAGGAGCGACGTGGGTTTTCCTGATAGGAGTTTCGACATGGCCGCGCCAAAGCTCAAGCAGAGATTCGGTAGGGTAAGCCTCTTGATACTCTCGGGCAGCGGCAGGTCGCTTATGCCCCTCGTAGACGCCCAGAAGCTAGCGCTTGCGATCTCAAGATCCGAGAAGATGGGTGACTATACAATCGATGTCGTTACGAGTGATCCTGACTCGCCTCTTGGAAAGCTTGGACAGAAGTATGGGTCGTGCACCCGTGTTAAGGGGCGTACGGTCTCTGAGGAGAATGCCTCGACATCCGAGTTTAAGCAGTATGGTATTCTCGAGGACGTCTTTATTCTTGGAGCCTCTGTCCTTCTCCAGGCGGTTGCAGAGTGTATCTACGAGGACAGCGACCCTCTCAACATCTCCGAGAAGATAAACCAGTTAATGGCCGAGACCAATGAGGTTGTAGAGAATGTGATAAAGTCTGACTTTATGCACTGGATTGTCGAGCTGTTGGAGCGGAGGAATACATGCTTCCTAGCTGGGCTTGGTAGTAGTCAGGAGGTGGCCAGGATGACTGGTGTGAGGCTTGGGCATGTGAAGAGGGCGATTGGCGACCATGTCTACGTGGCAGGTGACACCAATGTCCCGCCTCCAAGGGCTGGGGATATTCTTATTGCGGTCTCACACAGCGGTGAGACCGAGGTAGTCGCCTCCTGGTGTAGGACGTTTAAGAAGATGGGCGGATACGTCGTCTCAGTGGTCGGTGCTAAGGACTCAACGATAGGCTCACTGTCAGACCAGACGCTCTACATACCTTCTAGATACTCGCCCGGACGGCCTAATGACTTCTACCTCAAGGCGGCCTTCGCCACAAGCCCACTCCCACTATACCTCGTGGACAGGCTGCAGGAGAGGGGTCTAAAGCTTCCAGAATACATACTGCGCTGGTACCACTCAATAATGGCCTGAACGTGTAGGCCAGCCCAGCAGGGCTACTTGGCTCTCTATGGAGTGGGGCAGTGTAGAGCCAGAGGCCGCTATTCCTTGAGCTCCCGCACCATCTCCCGCCAAACAGCCAAGACAAGCAACGCCGCCACCAATGGAGGCATTGCTCCGAAGAGGATGAAGACGCCTGTCCAGCCAACCGTGGCGACGTAGAGCGAGGTCAATGGAGCACCTAGGGCGACGCCGAGGAGGCTGGCTGACTGGTTGAGGCCGGAGCCAAGCCCCCTGACCTCTCTTGGGAGTGTCACCACAAGGTAGCTGGACGAGAAGATTATTGTTCCGAGGGAGAGGCCGAAGACTATCGCGGATAGGATGCGCGTAATCGTCAGTCCAGCCCCAAACTCTAGTGCGAGGGCTGTTGTCATCGACGCCAGTAGGCCGATGATGAGTGGTACTATTGGCGTTCTTCTCCCGGCGAGCCTCGCTGACACAGGGAATATCGGGATCGAGACCGCGGTGGAGACAGCCATAAAGAATCCTATCTGGGCTGCTGCCCCCCTCTCGTCAAACCCGAACCTGTCTATCAATATTGTAGGGAGGGTGCCGACTATCCCTCCTATCAGTAGATACATGCTCAGTATACCTATCATGGATACCGCAACACGTCTCGCATGAGCCCCTCCGATACGCGCCTCTCCACGCATACTAGTCCTCGAGGCTGGTGGTGCAGGCAGGCCCTTTAGCGTGGCTATCAAACTTGCTGCAACCAGTACCCCAATCACTAGGTAGACTGCTCGGAATCCTAGAGCTGCGACCAAGCCGGCCGAAGTTCCCGAACCTATGACGATGGCTAAGGCCACAAATATCCAGAAGAAGCTTAAGGGGCGTCCCACACCCTTGGAGAAGAGGTCGCCTATCAGGGCTAGGGCTGATGGGACTATGAAGGAGTCGAATACCGCGTGGAGAATCCTCGCCGCGAGGAGGGTGCTGGGTTCCGGCGAGACCGCATAGAGGGCCATTGCGAAAAGGTCGCCGACCAGCCCCATTACCATGGCCCTCCTCCGGCCGATGACGTCGGAGAGATAGCCCGCGAGAACTATCATGGGTATGGCGACGATTGAGTAGGAGCCTGCTATGAGCCCAGCCCAGAATGCGTCGGCGTTAAGGGCCCTCGCATAAGCAGCTATAACAGGCGAGATCATCGATGTGTCTATTAATGCGACGAAACCGACTGCGCCGAGGGCCGCATAGATGGTCTTGGAGTATCTACCAATAACCTGAGCCATTTACGTGGAATCACCAATCATGATTATATAAACATGTCTAATCCACACTAGGCTAAAGGCAACAAAATGGAGAGATTAGAAGGTGAGGTGTGTGGAGCGTTTTAGCGTAGGCCACGCCCGACCGTCTAAGCGGCTCGGGCGATTGGGAGTGGCGCGCTGAGGGCGTCCGGCCTAAGCCTCCGCCCGTACACGCCCACCCCATCAACCCCCTCTTCTAGGGGAGCCCTCGTCGGGGCCCAAGGCCCGTTGCCAGGCCCTATAGGCCCCGATTGGCCGCCTATTTTTGGGAGTGGCTTCGGGCTTAGATGCTTTCAGCCCTTATCCACAGGGGCGCGGCTGCCCGGCGTCGCCCTGTAGGACGACCGGTAGACCGTTGGCCCCGGCCCTCCGTTCCTCTCGTACTAGGAGGACCTTTCCCTCAGGCGGCCCGCACCCCCAGTAGGTAGAAACCGATCTGTCTCACGACGGTCTAAACCCAGCTCACGTTCCCCTTTAATAGGCGAGCAGCCTCACCCTTGGCCCCTGCTGCGAGGCCAGGAGGGGAAGAGCCGACATCGAGGTACCAAGCCGCGGGGTCGATGGGGACTCTCGCCCGCGACGAGCCTGTTATCCCTGGGGTAACTTTTCTGTCACCACCGGCCCCCACTGGTAGGAGCCGATGGATCGCTAGGCCCGGGTTTC
>CAKZUF010000017.1 GCA_937921685.1 uncultured archaeon | reverse complement strand
ATTCTCCCTCATAGCCGATTCGGAGCCTGTAGGACCTCTTGAAAGTGGAGGCTGGCCTCCGCGGCATGAGTATCAACCCTTAAGGGGAAGGCTATAAGGAGTTCACTATTCAAAGCTAGAAGAGGCTCCAGCGGTCATAACCTGGATTGATTCACATCCCGAGGATCCAATCAGCTTATTATTCATTGTCGTGAAAAAGTATGCATGAGTGTCCCATAGTTTAATAACATGTCAAAGTATGGGGGCTTGGTGAGAGTGTGGCTTGGCGTGCTTCATCACACCCCTAGCTGTTGCAATTCTCCTAAGCATAGTTGAGAGGGCTGCTCCGGGTTGGAGGAGTGTTAGGCCTCTAAGTCTACTTATGTGGGGTGGGGGCATCGGTCTTATGGCAGACCACGTTGTGAATGGGGAGTTGGTGCCTTGGCCGCCATTTCTGACAGGCTGGAGCCCGGCGGCTGGCCTATACCCTCTCATAGAGGAGATGTTGTTTACTGGTGGTCTGATAACTGTTTCTATCTCCGCCTTCTGGGGAGCCTTTCTCCTCCTAATACCTAGGCTCCGCGCCGCAACTCTTCTTACCAGGATTCGGGAACCATTCAGGAGCGGTTAGTGGGGCCCTACTGGTTCGCGCCACGCGTCAAATAATGTTTAAATGTGAATTTTATTGTATTGCGGCTAACCGGCATGGGTAGGGGTAGGCAGCTCACTGTTCTCTCTCTAAGCCACTTCGTCAACGACTTATACGGCAGTGTCCTTCCACCGCTCTATCCTTTATTGGCAGGAATCTACAGCCTGACTTACGCGTCTGCCGGGCTCTACACAGCGGCCTACCTCTTCTCGAGCGCCCTCCTCCAGCCCTTATTCGGATACGTCTTCGACAGGTATAGGTGGGGGTTCATGCTCCCGCTATCACTCGTCCTAGGGGCCGCTGGTATAGGAGCGGTCGGGTTCGTCACGGGGTTTGAGGCCTCTCTCCTCTGCGTCGCTGTTGCGGGGACGGGCTCAGCGATATTCCATCCAGTAGCCTCTGCCTACTCCTCCTACAGCTCTGAGAGACGGGGCCTCCTCTTCTCCATGTTCATGATAGCTGGTAGGATTGGGGCGGCTGTGGCTCCCTTCCTAGCTCTGAGCGTGACGGGTGAGTGGGGGCTCTACGGCCTAGCGGTATTTGCTATACCTGCACTACTTATCCTATACTTCACCATCAGGATTGGGGAGTATGAGGGGGCTAGGCCTAATGGCGCATCCTTGGAGGGCGGCGGGCGTGAAACAGTGTCTCTGGCTAGGGGTAGGGTTCTGATCCTCACAGCGCTTGTTGGGCTTACAGGCATAGGCGCACAGATAGCTGCTATGGGAGTCGTCAGTTTCATCTCATTCTTAGCAGTTGCAAAGGGGCTTGGACAGGGGTTCGGCGGCCTCCTCCTGACGGTCCATTTCGTGGGGGCGATAGTCGGAGTCCCCTTGACCAGCTACTTATCCGACCTAAAGGGCAGGTATGTAGTCTCGATATTTTTGCTGGGTGTGGCCTCCCTCCTCCTCATGCCCCTCCCCCTCCTCGATCCAGGGGGCATGATCCTTGCGTCTGCAGTCATGGGTGCCTGCTTCATATCCCTCCACACCCTCCTGATCCTGATTATGCACGAGATTATGCCGGGGCACAAGGGCCTGGCCACCAGTGTGATCTACGGGGTTGCACTGGGTGGTGGCGGACTCCTGACGCCCTTGGTAGGTTATATGATAGATGTGGGCGGCTTCACTACAGGATACACAGTCCTATCGATAATCGGTCTACTCTCATTGATGCCGCTGGCGGCCGTGTGGAGGCTTAAGGGGAGGGCTTAAACCTATTCTTCCCTAGAGTAGGGCTTTCCGAGGGCTGCAGGCGCCGGAATCCGCCCCCTGCTGGCCAGCGAGATCAATACCAGAGTCACGATCGTTATGATGTAGGGGAGCATCATTATGAGCTGAGGTGTCTCAGCGCCGAAGCCACGGAGCGGTATGCGGAACTGGAGGCTCTCGACACCGCCAAAGAGGAAGGAGGCGGCTATGGCCCTGAGGGGGCTCCAAGAGGAGAGGATTACGAGGCTGAGGGCTATGAATCCGCGGCTCCTAGTCAGGTTCTCGACCCAGAAGGGCTGGTAGCCGATGAAGAGATACGCGCCGGCCACGCCCGCCAGGGCAGAGCCGACTATTACTGCGAGGTATCTGACTGCGAAGACGTTTACTCCTGCGGTATCGGCCAGGGCAGGATTCTCGCCCACACTCCGCAGCGACAACCCCCACCTAGTCCTGAAGAGGATGAACCAGAGCAACAGGGCTGAGGCGAGCCCAGCGTATACAAGGGCGTTCTGGGAGAAGAGGGCCCTACCTAGAATGGGGACGCCTGCCAGGAATTCAACTCTAACCTCTGGCAGCCTGGGTGCCTGTTTAAGCTCCGCCAGATACTCGGGCACAGCGGGGTTCAAGGCCTTTAGCAGCTCCCTAGCCACCTCCGGCGCTCCCATGAAGGCGCTCAGCCCCAGGCCAAGCCAGGTTATTGCCAGGCCCACCACGATCTGGTTCAGCCTAAGTGAGACCGATAGGAAGGCGTGTAGGAGGCCGAAGACCGCCCCCACCAGCGCGGCTGCCAGGATTGCTGCCAAGTGGCCGTAGGCGAGTGTGATGATGAAGGATGTTATCGCGCCCATCGCCATGATGCCCTCGATGCCGAGGTTTATCACTCCAGACCTCTCCGTCACGCACTCACCCACAGAGGCTATGAGATAGATTGTGCCGGCTGACACGGCGCTAGCCAATATCGCCTCAATGAAGGATAGAGACTCTAGCGTCATGTCCCCGCTCCTCCACCACCAACCACGATGGTGAGCCGATGCCTCTTCACAAACTCGGCGACAATAGTGGCTAGGAAGATCATCGCCATTATAATCTCCACACCTGACTTTGGCATCTGGAGGCTAGCCTGTAGGAGGTCGCCGCCAGTCACAAGCATTCCGAAGAGGATTGATGAGAAGAATACAGCGGGTGGGTAGAGGCCGCCCAGCATGGAGGCGATTATCGCGTGGTAGCCGTAGCCAGGAGAGGCTCCCGGTCTAAGCCTACCTATAAGGCCGCTGACCACGATCAGCCCGGCCAAGCCGGCCAAGGCTCCGCTGATGAAGACGCCTCTAATCAAGATTGAGCGTATGCTTAGCCCCGCATACCTCGAGGCGTAGATGTTTAGGCCAACTATCTTGGACTCAAACCCGAAGACTGTGAACCTGAAGACCAGGAAAGTAAGAGCTGTCACGACCAGGGCTAGGGCCAGGTATGCTACTGCGTCTGGGACGCCCGGTATTGATATCCTGGCGGCCGCTGGGAACTGGACAGTCTGGGCAAACCCATACCCCGCGGGGTCCTTCCAGGCACCATGGACTAGAAAGTCCGCGAGCAGTATTGCTGTGTAGTTCAGCATCAGGGTTGTTATTATCTCGTTGGCGCCGAACCTGACCCTGAGGATTGCAGGGACTAGGCCCCACGCGCCTCCAGCCATCATGGAGGCCGCGACCACGGCTGGGAGTAGGAGCTGCTCTCCGGGGCCGTATCCGGCGCTGTACAGGACGACGACACCAGTAGCTGCTATCATCCCCATGTATAGCTGACCCTCAGCGCCTATGTTCCAGAAACCCATTCGATACGAATAGCACAGACCTATGGCCGCTAGGATTATCGGGGCCGACCTCCTGAAAACCTCCTCAAGCATTATTGGGCTCAGAAGGGCTGTGAAGAAGGACCTGTAGATGTGGAGTGCGCTGAAGCCTAGGAACTGGAAGATGAGCCCCGAGGCAAGGAAGGCGAGGAGCAGCATCCCGAGAGAGATGATTATCGAGGAGCGAGGGGTTACTTCGGGCCTCCTCTCAACCCTCACGGAGAGCCTGAGGCTGCCGGGGAGGCTACGTCGAAGCACTTACAGCCACACCCCTCGACATCATAACTCCGAGGAGCTCCGGGGTAGCATCGCCCCGCCTAACCACACCCACAACCCTGCCACCATACATGACGACAATCCTATCGCTCAGCTCAAGAATCTCATCCAAGTCCTCACTCAACACTAGGACCCCAACACCCTCTGATCTCAATCTTGAAAGTATCCTTCTGACCTGTTCGGATGCGGCTATGTCCAGCCCCTTGGTGGGGTAGGCGGCAACCAGCAGCGAGGGCTTTGAGGTTGTGAGCTCTCTGCCAAGTATAAGTCTCTGGACATTCCCACCCGAGAGCGACCCTGCCCTATTCTTTATGGAGGCTGTGTCGACCCTGAACTCTGAGACAACCCTTTCAGCCACCTCAGCGACCCTCCTCCAGTTTATCACTCCCAGCCTCGAATAGGGCTCATACCTCGCAACACGTAGTGCCACATTCTCGTAGATGCTTAGCTCTGGGACGATCCCCCACTTCTTACCCTCCGGAGGGATGTAGGTTAGGCCGAGCTCCATCAGCCTCCTAGGCGAGGCGCCTGTCACGTCTACACCATTGAGAATAATCTTGCCGCGGACCGGCTTCCTGAGCCCTGCTATCGCCTCGACAAGCTCTATCTGACCATTACCACTCACACCTGCAACGCCTACAACCTCTCCCCGATTAACAGTTAGATCGGCGTCTCTCACCGCGAGGACGCCTTCGTCACCCATAACTGAGAGGGCGGAGACCTGTAGCGTAGGAACACCATCAGCCGGGGCGGTGGGCCTCTCCTCCAAGACCGTATTGCCGATAAGCTGGGCTCCAACCATCGCCGTCGACAACTCCTCGATGGTAGCCTCCCTCGTCGGCTTGGAGAGAACGATTCTACCGCGCCGCATCACTGTGACCCTGTCGCTGACACTCATCGCCTCGCTCAGCTTATGCGTTATGAGGACAATGCTCTTCCCCTCCCCAGCCATCCTCCTCATCGTCTTGAAGAGCATCTTTGTCTCAATTGGTGTTAGGACGCTGGTAGGTTCGTCGAGGAGAAGGATGTCCGCCCCCCTGACGAGGAGTTTGAGGAGCTCGACCTGCTGCTTCTCACCGGGTGAGAGGTCGCCCACCCTAGCCCTAGGATTCAGCCGCCAGCCATAGTTCGACGCTATCTCCTCGAGCCTGGATTCGAGGGCCGACCACTTCGGAATAAAACCCAGGCCATCATAGTTGAGAAAGACGTTCTCCACGACTGTGTGGGCCTCTATAAGCCTGAAGTCCTGGTGGACCATCCCTATACCGAGCCTAATGGCGTCGCGGGGGCTCCTCAGCCTAACCGGGACCCCCCTAACCCTGATGACACCGGCGTCGGGCGTGTAGATGCCGTATAGAATATTCATTAGGGTTGTCTTCCCAGCCCCATTCTCACCGAGCAGGGCGTGAATCTCACCCGCATAGATCGTGAAGTCTACCTTATCGTTGGCCACTACGCCGGGAAAGCGCTTCACAATGCCGCGCATCTCGACCTTAGGGATGGGTGTTGGGGCTGGTCCCGGGCTCTCCAAGAGATCCTCAACCATCGGCTCCAAGATAGTGTATGCTCGCCCAGCTCATAAATGGAGATTTCCCAGCGCCCCTCAAATTTGCATAAACGTGAAAAATTGCACGATCATGCGCAATTTAGCCAGCTTTGAAATGCACCTTTTTAAATGTCGGTGACGTGGTTGGCCGCGATGAGCTCAGAAAAAGTCTCTAGGAGAAGGTTCCTATCCGGAGCCTCTAGAGCAGTGGTGGTTGGCGGAGCTGCAGCGGGCCTAGTTATAGGCGGCGTCGCCGGGTATTTTGCCGGCCAATCCACAGCCCCGGTAGTAACTAGGACCGAGACGGTGGCCATAACCCAGACCAAGACAGTCACTGCGGAACGGAGAGGAGTTAAGGCCGGCTACTTCTATCCAGGCCCTGCAAAGGACTATGGCTGGTCCTACGCACATGACTTAGGGAGAAAGTTCGCCGACGCATCAGTCCCGGGGAGCAGCAGCACATACATAGAGCTGGTCCCAGACCCTGAGGCCTCTTCGGCAATAAAGACCCTGCTGGACCAGGGGGTTGACATAGTCTTTGCGTGTAGCTTCGGGTTCATGGAGGCTATGGTGGAAGCCGCCCGCAACAACCCCGACAAATACTTCGTCCACATCTCCGGATACAAGAGCGGGGCAGCACCACCGCCAAACACGACCACACCCAACATGAGCACAGCCTTCGCCGAGTTCTACCAGCTATACTACCTCAACGGACTAGCCGCAGGAGCTGTCACTCAGACCGGAGTGGTAGGATATGTGGGGGCATTCCCAATCCCCGAGGTTGTTAGGCACATAAACGCATTCGTCCTCGGCGCCAACGCAACCTACAAGAGGAGGACTGGGAAGAACATCAAGGCCTATGTTCTCTGGATAAACTCTTGGGTCGATCCACCAAAAGCCAGGGAGGCCGCAATAGCACTAATCGAGGACAAGAACGCGGACGTCTTAGCCTACACCGAGGATACGCCAACTGTCCTCCAAGTCGCAGAGGAATACACAACACGGAAGGGAAGGCGCGTGTGGAGCTTCAGCCACTACAGCGACATGACACAGTTCGGCCCCAACGCCCACCTTACAGGCCAGATCGTGAACTGGGGCCCCATATACAGCTACTTCTACAGAATGGTCGCGACAAACAGCTGGGAGCCAGTGGACATCTGGACGAGACTGGGCGACATGACTCCGTGGAGGTGGAGGAGGCCCGTCGAGCAGAGCCTCGCAGGCAAGCCAGAGGGCACGGTCTATCTCGCACCACTAAGCCCTGCAATCCCCGAAGAGGCTGTAAGAGAGATCAAGCAGAGGTACGAGGAGATGAAGGAGCTCTTATTCGAGCCCTTCTCACCCGAGGGCAACCTCGGAGAACCGATCAGGGACCAGGACGGAAACGTGAGGATTGGCAAGGGGGAGAGGGCTGATAGAGAGTTCCTCTGGAGCGACAAGACCATGAACTTCTTCGTCGAGTACATAGAGTCGCCATTCCCGCGCGGCTAGAGTTTTAAACCAATTTTATTTCTTGCATCGGGGTCGTCCTACTGCGGGTGTTACTGACCCTTATATAGAGGGGGCCTCATGGTTGAAGGAGAATGGCGGTCAAGACAGCGGCTAAGACGGTCGTATTCCCACGCTGCTCCAGCTGCAACAGGCCAATCACACCAGATATGAGGGCAGTCCGCTTCCCATGCCCCAACTGTGCCAAGGTAACAATCTGGCGCTGCGAGGTATGTAGAGAGCTGGTGAGGCTCTACACCTGCCCTGCATGCGGATTCGAGGGGCCGTAAATGGCGCGCGTCCTTCTCGCTGTGAGGATAA
>CAKZUF010000016.1 GCA_937921685.1 uncultured archaeon | reverse complement strand
AGGGGTTGTTAGACGACTATCGCTGTCTCGGTTCTCTCCACGCCGTCTATAGTGTGTATCTGGGATAGCACCGTGTCTGTCAGCTTCTTCAAGTCTTCAGCCTCGATTAGGACTAGTACGTCGTATCTGCCGGTTATCATGCATGCGAGTTTGCAGCCTGAGAGCTTTCCAACCTGCTCGGCCACATTCTTCGCCTTACCCGCCCTTGTCCTAATGAAGACGTATGCCTGAACCGCCACGATGTATCCACTGCCGTGAACCCTTATATCCTTTCCCCACCCTCAAGACTTCACAGGGCCCCACAGTATTTGTGAAGTGTAGAGGGGTATATTGTGAACCTGTGAAGTGTGAAATAGGACCCGGAGAATCTGGAGAATACACCCTCAGACGGTTTTGGTATTACCTGCATATGAATGCTTGGAACACGTATGTATTTCTATGGGATGGTTGATTGTTGCAGAAAATGAGCATTCCCAAGCAGTTACAGCCTGGTCAGAGGCCCCTGATACCCCATAACTCTACCCGGTGAAGATGGGTGGTGAAGGGTGGATGACCGCTCTCCACAGGCTCCACTGGAAAGAGAGGGGTTCAACGGGCCTCAACCCCATTCACAGTGAAAAGCCGCGAAAAACAGCTTCCCGGAAGGGAAGAGGAGAGATCAGTCCTCGGGCCAAAGACTTACGACCGGCAGCTTAGTTTGGTGGAATGGATAGACCAGCCTTAACACGCCCACCCCACCTATTCGGGTGGAGATTAACTAAAATCAACACAAATGGAGGAGGGAAAATAAAATTAGATAAATAATTCTTCACGTCCTAGAGTTTTTTGTCATAGCTACCATTAACACTGCTGGCTAACCCCTCAATTGTTGTGGACGACTTTCAGTTGAAGGAGAGGGGTGACCCCCTCGGCGATCTGCTGGCCAGGGTCTCCACAACCTCGCGCATATTCAAGGACAGAGAAGTCCTGCGATCCGACTACATCCCCGGAAACCTACCCCATAGGTGGGAGCATATCAAGAGGCTGGGCGAGATCGTCTCAACAGGTCTCAAGATGCATAGGCCGAGCAACGTCTTCATATACGGCAAGACCGGGACTGGAAAGACCGCCGTCGTCAAGCACGTCTTCAAGAGGTTCTCCGCGGAGGCCGAGAGGCTCGGCATACCGCTCCGCTTCGTCTACATCAACTGCAGGATCGCCGGGACCGAGTACAGGGTCTTGGCCGAGCTCTGCGAATCCCTCGGAGTCCAGGTCCCATTCACAGGCCTCTCGAAGAGCGAGGTCTTCAACAGGTTCCGGAGAGCCCACATCTCCTCGCAGAACCTCCTGATAGTCTGTTTGGATGAGATCGATGTCCTGGTCAAGGGGTTTGGAGACGCCCTGCTATACGAGCTGACGAGGATTAATGAGGGGGTGGAGGGCAGCAAGCTCTCCCTCATCGGGGTGTCTAACGACCTCATGTTTAAGGAGATGCTGGACCCTAGGGTATTGAGCAGTCTGAGTGAGGAGGAGATTGTCTTCCACCCCTACACTGCCGTTGAGCTTGTCGATATTCTGAGCGAGAGGGCTAGACTCGCCTTCCACGAGGGGGCTGTCCCCCAATCGACTATAAGCCTCTGCGCAGCGCTTGCCGCCGCTGAGCACGGTGATGCTCGGAGGGCGCTCGACCTCTTGAGAGTGGCTGGAGAGATTGCCGAGAGGAATTTGGCTGAGAGGGTTGAGGAGCAGCATGTCCGTATGGCGCTTGGCGTGATTGAGCAGGGCCGCGTCTTCGAGGCCCTAACAACGCTCCCACTCCACGGCAGGATCGTCCTCCTCGCAGTCTACCACGCGACACTACGCTCACCAACCAAAATAACCTCAGGCCTAGTCTACCAGCATTACCGCTCGCTCTGCAGCCAGCTAGGCCTCGAGCCACTCACGGACAGGAGAGTCAGCACCCTAGTCTCGGAGCTCGACATGCTCGGAGTCCTCTCGAGCAGCGTCATAAGCTATGGGAGATACGGAAGAACTAGGAAGATATCATTGAAGATTCCGGTGGACGAGGTTAGGCAAGCCCTGGAGCGCGACGAGTTCCTATCCCACCTCTTGGACCAAGAAGTGGCTCAGGCGGGTAGCGTGGAGAGTGAGCGAGGTAGCTAGGAGGCTTGCAGTCAGGGCGATCGAGCGGGGCTACCAGCTATCAGCCGAGGCCCTAGAAAGGCTGCTGAGGGATGAGAATCCGCTAGGCCTTCTTGACGAGCTTCTCGCCTGGCTTGAGGGCAGGCGCACCAGCCAAGTAATAATAGACAGGCCCACCCTCGAGTTATTTCTCGCTAGCAGGGTGGCTCGGGCCGGCACCCCAGAGGAGGAGCAGCCCCTAGAGATTGTCCTCGAGTCTCCCACCTACGAGGGCTTGGCGATAGAGGGTCTGGCGGAGGAGCAGCGAATCTACCTACTCTCGAGGTTCCAGTCCATTAGGCGGGTTTTCGAGGAGCGGGGCCTCAACCTCAGGCCTGCCAAGGAGCTGATGAGGGAGGGGGGCGAGGGCTATGTCGTGGGGATGGTCTTGAGCATCGTGCGCCGAGACACACACTTTCTAGTCGAGATGGAGGACCCCGTAGATACTTGGAGCCTAATAGCCCCCACACGCGACAGGGCCTTGGCAGCGAAGATGGAGTATATTCTGCAGGACATGGTCGTCGTCTTCCGTGCGAGGTCGAGGAGAGGGCTATTGGTGGCCAGCGACGTCTACCTACCAGACACAGCGGGGAAGAAGCAGACTTGGAGAGGCCCCGACAAGAACATCTGCATAATCTCAGACCTCCACATAGGTAGCGAAAGACACGAGGCGGAGAGGCTCAGAAACTTCCTCGACTGGATCAACGGCCCTGAGAATGAGGCCGAGAAGACAGCACTCCTCATAGTCAATGGAGACCTGGTCGACGGGGTGTATGTGTATCCTGGGCAGGAGTCCGAGCTCAGCCTGAAGTCGTATGCCGAGCAGTTCACCGCCGCGGCCAAGGCCCTCTCAAGAATCCCGGAGCGCGTCAAGATAGTCTATGTGCCGGGAAACCATGAGCCTTGCAGGAGGGCGCTCCCCCAGCCGCCAGTCCAGGCTAGGTATCGGCAGCTGCTCGGAGGCGGTGGCAGGATAGTCTATGCAGGCAACCCCGCGTGGATTAGGGTCGGCGGCCTAAAGATACTCGCGTTCCATGGCCAGACCCTCGACGACGTGATACAGGCCGGGACACTCTTCAGCTACTCGACACTACGTGAAAGGTCCAGCGAGATGATGGAGCTGCTCCTCAAGGCCAGACACTTGGCACCCGCACTGGGCATCTCCACACCCATACTCCCCACGAGGACCGACTACCTAGCGATACCCGAGCAGCCCGACATCCTCTGCCTAGGCCACACCCACGTAGCGGCCTACACAACCTATAAGGGGACTCAGCTGGTAAACAGCGGCTCATGGCAGGGGCAGACAAAGCTCCAAGAGAGCATTGGATTAGAGCCAACCGTCGGGACAGCAGTCCTATTAAACTTAAAAACCCTGTCAATACGCTTCATATCTTTTTAAAGGAAAAGTCTATCGGTTGGGTCGAAAGGTTATGATAGTCTTCATGCCGGCTCTCCAGATATTTAAGCTGAACAGGTTATTACCTCGGAGGGTCTGGCTGGTCTGAAAACCTTGGAGGCTTCTGGGGGAGGGAGATTTAAGCGGGAGGTAGGCTGGTTCGGCGCCTTCTCCATGGGCTTCGGCGATGTAGGGGCTGACGTATTCATAGCACTTGGTGTTGCGATGCTCTACGCGGGCGGAGCAGCCTTCATAGCCTTCGCGGTCACGGCCATAGCCTATATAGCCATAAGTCTATCATATGCCGAGCTGGCGCCGGCCTACCCCTACGCGGGAGGCGTACAGGTATACTCCCTCAGGGCTTGGAATACTCTTGGAAGCTTCATCGCCGGCTGGGCGATACTGCTCGACTACGTACTGTGCCTCTCACTCTTCGCCACGGCCGCAGCCGGATACTTCAAGTTCCTAATCCCCCAGGTTAAGGATTTAGCCTTACAGCTGGGGCCCATCACCGTCGGAAGCCTAGGCGCTATGGCCGCTGCGATAGTCCTCCTCCTAGTCGCGTTGAATTATTTTGGCATCAAGTATTCAGCCGGGGTGGTTGCTGGGATAGTCGCATTCGGGCTTATCGTCCAATCAGTCGTAATTGTTCTGGGGTTCTTGACGGCCTTCGACCCGGCCAGATTCGCCTCCCAGCTCCTCGTGGTCGGCAACCCCGAGCCCCAGAACGAGGTATCCTACCCCCCGGGCCTCGGCTTCCCAGAGAGCAACTTCCTATACGGTCTGACAATAGCGATGGCATCATACATAGGCGTAGAGTCGATAGCCCAGGCGGCTGAAGAGACTCGGAGGCCGCACCGCTGGATACCCAGGGCTACGATGCTCTGCGCGATTGCTGTGCCGCTCTTCGTCCTTTTGTTCAGCTCGCTTGCGCTGGGCGTTACAGACTGGTGGATGATAGCCGCGGCGATCGAGAACCCTGTAGCAGCTCTAGTGAGCATGTACAGGATACTTGGCCCGGAGCTAGCCGTGCTGGTCTCGTTAACAGCAATAATCCTCACAACCGCCTCCTCGAATACCGGGCTTATAGGTGTCACGAGGCTGGCCGCAAGCATGGGGAAGCTTGGACTCCTACCCCATTGGCTCTACGCAATTCACAGGCGGTACGGTACACCGACAAGGGCGATAATCCTCTTCGGCGTCATAGGGCTCCTACTAACCCTCCCCGGTGACATACCCTTCCTAGCAAGCCTCTACAACTTCGGCGCCTCCCTAAGCTACATCATGCTCCTCCTCTCACTAATCATCCTCAGAAACAAGGAGCCAAACGTCTATAGGCCGTGGAAGATGAATCCGACTCTCCGGCTAAAGCGCAGAGGCAGAGTCTATGAGATCCCACTCCTCAGCCTCATAGGCCTCATCATAGTCTCAGCAATATTCACACTATTCCTCCTCCTGCACAGCCTGGGTCGTATCCTAGGACCCGTATGGATGGCCGCGGGGGTGGCGGGCTTCTACATCTACAGGAGGCATTTTCTGAAGCGGCCTGTTAGGAGTGTCGAGGAGCAGGCCCTCGCACTCCCCGCAGGCTACCTTATGCGTCTAACCGTCCTTGTGAGGCCGCAGGAAGATCCTAGAACAGTGGAAGAGGCGCTACGCCACTCACTCGACAAGCGATTCTCACTAAAGCTACTCTCGATAGTGGACCCGGAGATAGAGGATGACGTGGAAGGGGCGAGGCTTGAGGCCGAGAAGAACTTGGAGGAGGCGCGCAGGGTGCTTGCATCAAGCGGCTTCGAGGTCGAGCACGAGGTGAGGGTGGGTAGCTACGACGAGGTGGTGGATTGGGAGGTTGAGAAGGGTGGCTCCGACTTCATAGTCTTGCTGGTCAGGAGGTTTGAGAAGGCCGTATTGGAGAAAGAGTCCGTGCTGGACTCGAAAATACACTCAGTCCTCGTGAAGCATCCTGCTAGGGTAATGTTGTTGAGAAAGCCAACCTAGCACATACTTACTCCCAGGTCTCCACACCGTTCTTCTTATGCGTGTGCAGTATGACCGATGTCACAGAGCTCTTAACACCCTCCACACCGGACAAGACCTTAGATATGAACTCTCTCAACTCCTCAACACTCGAAACCGCAACCACCACTATAGCGTCATACTCGCCCGTCACCTCATAGACATCTAGAGTCTGAGGTAGCTTAGCAAGCCTCTCACAAACACTCTCAAGCTTCCCCGACTCGACGAAGAGGTGGAGCACCGCCTTAACGCTAGCAGACAACTCCATTAACTCGGGCTCCCTCAAACCCCCTAATTAATATGGACCCTTATATGGGGCCGGTGGGACTTGAACCCACGGCTTCCGGGTTTCTTCTGTGCCAGCCACGCTTGTGATGGGATCTGGAGCCCGGCGCCCTACCTTGCTAGGCCACGGCCCCCTCCGCCTCCTTGAGAGGTGGGGAGCCACAATTAATCCTTTTCCCGCTTGACTGCCTTGCGGGAAACGTTAAAGCATGGTCTTGGAGGTATTTTGTTCGTCCGGTGTGATGGTCTGTGAGGCTGGCTAGGTTTAGGATTGGTGAGCTCACGACCTACGGGTTCGTTGAGGGAGATTATGTGGTTTCTAGGGAGGAGGTTGAGGAGGCAGCCGGCATCGCACTACCACCATACTTTTCGGACTTTGTTGAGAGGCTTGTCGTCGAGCAGGATTTTCGAAAACTAGTGCTGGAGGCTTCGAGGAAGGTTCCGCACGTATTAAAGCTCAGCCAGGTCAAGCTCCTCGCACCCACCGATAATAAGCCGAAGATAATATGCATCGGGCTCAACTATAGGGACCATGCTGAGGAGTCAAGGGCTGAGGTGCCTGAAGAGCCGATAATCTTCATGAAACCCCACACGGCCCTGACTGGGCCATACGACCCTGTCGAGTATCCTTCAATCGTCACACAGCTCGACTATGAGGCTGAGCTGGCAGTGGTTATCGGGAGGAGGTGCCGAGGCGTGGGGCCCGGCGAGGCGCCCGACTTCATCTGCGGCTACGCCGCCTTCAACGACATATCGGCTAGGAACCTCCAGTTCAAGGACAAGCAGTGGACTCGCGGGAAATCATTCGACACATTCGCGCCTATGGGCCCGTGGATAGTCACGCGCGACGAGATACCCGACCCCCAGAACCTCAGGATAATGTCCCGCGTCAACGGGGAGACGAGACAGGACTCAAACACTAGGAACATGATCTTCGGAGTCTATTACCTGGTTTCTTTCATCAGTATGGTCATGACGCTTGAGCCGGGCGACGTCATAGCGACGGGGACTCCCGCAGGCGTCGGGATATTTGCCAAGCCGGAGCCGAAACTTCTCAAGATCAATGACGTGGTCGAGGTGGAGGTTGAGGGTATAGGAGTTTTAAGAAACACCATTGTCAGAGGACGAGTGTGAGCCCGGGCGCGACGACAATTCTTCGCTCCATGCATCAATGTATATGCGATTGAGGAATAAAACATCGTTTTTGATGCAATAACATGAGAGTAGGCGGAAAATAGATATAGGAAACTCTTATTATCTCTCATGCATCATCTAGAGCGTGGTGGGCTATTGGATCAGGTGAAGCTTGGGGAGCTGGCTGTAAAGTATTCAAGGCTTTATGGTGGGAAGATTGAGGTTCATCCAAAGGTCCCGGTTAGGGGGCTTCAGGACTTCTCGATCTGGTATACGCCAGGTGTTGCTGAGGTTTGCAGGGCTATTGTGAAGAACAGGGATGAGGCCTTCAGCCTGACCAATAGGTGGAACACGATAGCAGTGCTCACCAACGGGACGCGCGTTCTTGGTCTGGGGAGCATCGGCCCAGAGGCAGGCCTACCGGTGATGGAGGGGAAGGCGCTGATCTTCAAGTATCTCGGAGGCGTCGACGCGATACCCATAGCTGTGAGGGCCGAGTCTCCGGAGCAGTTCATCCAAGTGGCAAAGGCATTGGAGCCATCCTTCGGAGGCCTAAACCTCGAGGACATCCAGTCACCAGACTGCTTCTACATACTTGAGAGGCTTATGTCGGATCTCGAGATTCCAGTCTGGCACGACGACCAGCTGGGAACTGCCGCCGCCACGCTCGCAGCCCTCATCAACGCGCTTAAGCTCACGGGCCGCTCGCCGAGGGAGTGCAGGGTAGTCCTACTGGGCGCTGGAGCAGCGAACATTGCCACCGCAGTCCTACTTGAGAAGTACTGCTTCGATCCTGGGAAAATGATCCTCATAGACAGGAATGGGATACTACACTCTGAGAGGGAGGACATGGACTCGCTGATGCTGAAGAATCGCTGGAAGTATGAGATAGCCCTCAAGACGAATAGGGATAAGGTGAAGGGTGGTCTGAGGGAGGCACTGGTCGGGGCTGACGTGCTCATAGCCGCGTCGACCCCTGGGCCGGGAGTCGTTAAGCCAGAGGATGTGGAGTTGATGGAGAAGGACCCCATAGTCTTCGCCCTCGCAAACCCTGTACCAGAGATATGGCCCTGGGAGGCCAAGAGGGCCGGCGCCGCCATAGTCGCGACCGGGAGAAGCGACCTCCCAAACCAGGTGAACAACAGCCTGATATTCCCCTCAGTCTTTCGGGGCGCACTCGACTGCAGCGCCCGCAGAATCTCCTATGAGGCAATGATTAGGGGGGCGGAGGAGCTTGCGAGATGCGCGGAGGAGAAGGGTCTCTCACCAGACTACATTATCCCGACCATGGAGGAGTGGACGGTCTATCCGAGGGTGGCGGCCGCTGTAGCGCAAACTCTGTCGAGACAAGGGCTTGCCCGCCGAAAGATCAGCTACGAAGAGGAGCTTGAGCGTGCGAGTGAGATAATCTCGAGGTCTAGGCGGATTCTCAACGCACTAGTCGATTCGAGGATTGTGGAGGTTCCAGCCTCCGACGCATAGTGGGTGGTCTGGTTAAGGGAATATATTATAGCCCTATATCGAATAGTTGGTGGCCAAGATTAGTCTTAGCAGGCTTGAGGCAGTCTACCTCGTCGAGCTCCATAAAATGGCTGGTGAGGCGCGGACTGGGACTAGCGCTCTTGCTGCTAGGTTCGGTGTAAGGGAACCTAGCGTGGTGGATGTGGTTAAGAGGCTTGAGGAGAAGGGTCTGGTTGTGAGGGAGCCGTGGAGGTCGATATCCCTGACTAGGCGGGGGGAGGTCCTCGCCGAGCAGCTCATACACAATCACAGGATCATAGAGACCTATTTCCACAGGATTCTCAACCTCCCAGCACAGCTTGCATGCAGTGAGGCCCAGAAACTCGATAGCCTTCTAAGCTGGAGGACCATAGCCTCTATGTGCCGCGCCCTGAACCATCCTAAAACATGCATACACGGCGAAGAGATAAAACACTACAAGCGGTGTAGGTAGAGTCGGCTACTGCACCACCTTTCTGAGACGCCGGGGCCTGTCAGGGTCAAGCCCCTTCTCCACCGCCGTATAGTATGCGAGTAGCTGGAACGGGACAACCTCAACCGCCGTCGCAAACACGTGGGCTATCCGCGGAAGAGCTAGGTCAGAGTCCAGCCCCCCACCCTCATGGGAGAGCATCACAGTCTGCGAGCCTGATGACGAAGCCTCGGCAACCACCTTCTCGAAGACCTCAAAATAGTCGCCGGGCTCCGGCGGCGTTATGAATATGCATGCCACATCGCCGTCGAGTAGGGAGATGGGGCCGTGCCTGAACTCGCCTATCGAGTAGGCCTCCGCATGTATTCCACAGGTCTCCTTCAGCTTGAGTGATGCCTCGAGGGCCGCTATGTAGGATGGGCCGTAGCCGAGGATAAACGCGTGTCTGACGCCTGCCAGCCTCTTGGCCTGTATCTGCATAAGCCCGTCGGAGCGGTCTATTGTCTGTTCTAGGAGGCTGGGAATCCTAGCCAAGTCCTCCCTAATCGAACCCACTCCACCAGCTCCAAGCCTAGCAGAGGCTAGGCCGAGGGCGAGGGAATAGGCCGCCGCCAGCTGGGCTATGAAGCTCTTGGTAGCCGGAACAGCCCTCTCCACCCCACACCTAACCTCGACCACGTAGCGGGCCAGAGACCCAAGCGTGCTATCGGGCACGCTCGTCAAAGCTAGGACGTCAACACCCTTCGACGAGGCGAGCCTAGCGGCTCTAACCGTGTCCACCGACTCACCCGACTGCGAGATAGCCACTAGGAGGTGGTCCCTTCGGAGAAAGTTGTGGATGTGCTCAGAGTACTCTGAGGCTTGGGCGGAGTAGGCCTCAATGCCTGCGAGCCTCGAGGCAGCATAGCTGAGGCAGAGGCCTGCGTGGTGTGAGGAGCCACTACTACATGTTATGAGACACCTGTATCTTGAACTTATCTCGCCTGAAAGTACGCCTATTGCGCTGAGAACTTCAAGTGTCTCACGAAAGACTGTAGGTCCCTCATGAATCTCTCCTATCATATAGTGGCTGGACGTCAACCCCTCCACACTAACGGAGCCTCAGCTTGCCCTTAAAGGATTGTTGGTCAGCGCCTCGTCTTCCGGAACTTTTCAAGGTCTTCTTCTCTTATGGTTATGCCCAGCCCCGGCTTTGTGGGTGGCTCGAACTCCCCGTTAGAGTGTTTAATCGCGTCTCCGGCCAATGCCTCCCTGAGCGGGTTAGGCCTGAGGTGGAACTCGATGATTGGCGAGTCGATTGTGAGAGCCGTGTGCAGGCTTGCGACGAATCCTACCCCACCCGCCGAGTAGTGGGGTATCAGTGGGAGGCCGTAGCCCCTCGCGAGAACACCTATCCTCAACATCTCCGTTATCCCACCATTCCAGGCCGCGTCTGCCTGAACAATATCGACAGCGTATCTCGAGATGAGCTCCCTGAACTCGTGTATCGTGAAGGCGGTCTCGTAGCCTGCTATCGGAACATCCAGCTGCGCAGCCAGCCTGGCACTTAGCTCAGGATAATCCGTGGATATAGGCTCCTCGAAGAAAATTACACCCAGCTTCTCCAACCCTCTCCCCATCCTAAGGGCTTGGTTGAAGTCGTAGACATTGTTGGCGTCCACCGCGATTCCCAGCTCCTCGCCGAACCTCTCCCTGAGGGCTGAGAGGCGTTTAAGGTCCTCCTCGATGCTGAGGCCGCCGACCTTAATCTTGACGGTCTTGAAGCCGCTCCTAACATATCCCTCAACCTCCTCAATCAGCCTTGGAATATCCTTGTCAGGCCTGTAGTAGCCCCCCGTGATGTATCCCTTCATTTTTCTAGAGTTGCCGCCGAGAAGCCTATGGACTGGCGCCCCATACTCTTTCCCCGTCAAGTCCCAGAGGGCTATGTCGACCCCGCTCATCGCCGAGACCACTATCCCTCTCCTTCCAAGCCTGAAGGTGGCCTTGTACATCTTGTCCCAAAGATGCCAGATGTTCGTCGACTCCTCACCCCTAACTATCCGGCTCAAAACACTGTTGACAGTAACCGCCACGCTCTCGGGAGAGCCGTAGCCTATCGCCTCGCCAAACCCTACACCACCGTCAGAAGTCTCAACGCGGACGAGGCAAACCTCCATCGGATGCTCAGCCCCACCAACAACCGCCAGCGCGTCCCTCTCATAAAACTCCGTAAACTCCAAGACCTCACAGCTCACACTAGCAATCCTCAAGGCAAGGAGAGAAGTAACGTGGGGGAATTAAACATTTTTACGAATCCACGCAACAGGCTGGTGTTTGCTTAAATCCACGCCCTCAACAGGCCTACCTGTGGAGCTCAAGGTCATCGGATATGTCAGGGTGGATGTCGACGACGAGTATGTCAGGGCTCATTCAGGCGCGGTGGCGGGGCGTGTAGAGGTTCTACCCGAATACGAGGAGGCTCTAGACGGGCTGGAGGAGTATTCACACATATTCATAATATCGATTCTCCATAAGATACCGCCTGAGGGCAGGACGGTGCTGAAGGTGAGGCCGAAGAGGCTGTTGAGAATGGGTTTTAGGGAGGAGGAAGTCCCCCTAGTTGGCGTGTTCGCGTCAGACTCACCTGCGAGGCCGAACCCAATAGGCCTAACGCTTGTGAGGCTCCTCAAGCGTGAGGGGAGAGTTCTCAGGGTCGAGGGCCTAGACCTCTTCGACGGCACCCCCCTCATCGATATAAAACCCTACAAGCCCAACTATAGGGCCGAGGAATACAGCTGCCCACGCTGGGCAAAACTAGACTCCAACACCCCACCCTAACAAGCAGGGCCGAGTTATCCAAAAATACCCCCAACCCCCATTCACTCTACGCGGGAGACAGGACGCTCCGGTAGTATAGCCCGGTCAAGTATGCGGGCCTCTCGAGCCCGAGACCCGGGTTCAAATCCCGGCCGGAGCACATTTTTAATTATTGTAATAAGAAGTTGGTGGTGGGGGAGAGGGTTGGGGAGGGTTTGGTTAGGTGGCTTGTCTAGTAGTCCGCGTCTCTTGAGATATTTTTCTAGTCGTTGCCGTTTTCTTCGAATAGTGAATCCTATTAGCCGGTAGAATCTCAACCTGCCCTTTGCTTTAACATAGATGCAGTATGCATCCTTTCTCGTTTTGTATGTCTTCCCCTGTTTTTTATCGAAGAAGGGGGTTCCTCTCCTAGTATAGATTCTCGGCCCTGATGTCTCGATACCTAGACGATTCAGAAGCCTCTGGACATATTCGAGAAGCCTGATATCCGTATTGAAGCAGAGAATCACTCCCTTATTTTTATCAACAGATCCCTCACTGTCGAAGAATCCTCTCAGAAAGCTTCGTATACAGTCTTCGGAGTACTCTACGAATCTTCTTATCCTCTCGATGTCTATGGGTTTTCTGAGGAGGTCGTTTAGGGTTTTTGACTTGGCGCTTACTCGTAGCAGCCTGTCTTCTTTTGGTGCTGGCTTTGGCGGGTTTCTATTGAGGACTCTACCCAGGCTGTGGGCGAATTCTTCTATGAATTCTTTGTCTTTGGCTTCGCAGCCTATTATGGGGTCGCCGCTGCTTTTTCTGACTGCCCATCCGTCGCCTGCGACCACGCCTACAACATATGCTAGCTCGGGGGATGGTTCTAAGAGGTCTATGGATGGTATCCTGCATCCGTTGAGTGGGCTGTGAATGTATCTTGACCAGTAGCTTATCTGAGATTTAGCGAGACGGCGCCGACTAGGTCGAGAAGAGCATATATTGTTATGCCTTTGGTTGAGCCTCTAAGCCTCCTGAGGGCTTCCTCGTTATCGCTCCACCGGGGTCATTCCTTAGTGTGAGATGGTGGATGATCAGGACGTCCGAGCCAATGACTATCAAGCCCACCAGGCCACCTCACTATCCCTCGTCAACTTCAACTCTCCCTGCGCTGGGTGTGAAGATGAGGTCCTCCGGGTTTCCCGTTCTAGTGAGCCTGCCGCTTAAGTATAGCGCGGTGGCCCGTGCCTCGGGGGAGGTCCTAGAATACCGGGGTAACAGCATTCTGATTGCGTCACTTATTGCCTCAGCCCCTATTCCTGAAGAGCCCCTCATTACAGAGCTCGTCGATCCTCTTAACTAGGGCTGAGCTGACCCTGACCTGCAGGAGTACGGTATCCGCAATCCCGACTCCACCATACCAACTGAAGTATGATTATTAAAGCATATGAGGTTGTTCGCTGATTTCGTATGGGGGAGAATATCTTTTTAAGTCGGGGCGCATATATAATTGTTTGAATAACCCCTATGCATGACTATGTTAAGCTTGGCAGGTTGGAAGAGAGAGCCCTCAAGCTCCTACTGAAGCATGGGGAGAAGGGGCTTCTCCAATCTGAGTTATGGCATTTATTAGGCATCACCAGCAGGGATGGCTCGCGCGTGGCCATCAAGCTGGAGAAGAGGGGGCTTGTGAAGCGGGTTAGAGAGTTCGCCAATGATAGGTGGACCATGCGTCTCATCTCGCAGGTCAAGCTTCTGGATCTGAGCATTATTAGGGACGCCCCATGTCCGGCCTGTCCCTATAACGACTCCTGCGGCCCCTCCGGAAGCTATTCACCGACGGAGTGTGTGTTGATAGAGTCTTGGCTCCTCACATTGGCCGAGTCTAGGGCTAAGAAGGAGGAGACCACGGTTCAAACAGCATTGAAAGCATAGCATCTTTTTACACAGTATAGGGATGTAGTAACTGTGTAAACGACATCGGTTTATTTCTAACCTGAGTCCTTAGAAGATGTTGAGCTAAGATATGGTTGCGACTACCGTGGAGATATTCATGTCTCTTTGGAGCATCTTCTCTACCCTCGGAGTTCTGGTAGGCGTTGTCGTAATGTCATACATGATATACCTCATAGTCAAGAATCGCGCTAGGCCCGGGGGGCCGGAGCCGGAGGACGCGCCCAAGCCCGGCGAGCTTCCTCGTGAGCAGAAGGGTGCCAAAAAGCTTCTAATCTCGGTGGTCCTGAGCGCCTCTATTGTTCTCACCCTAATCTCCCTGACGTTTATAGCCCTAGACAGCCTGGATACGCCCCCAGCTGATGCGATGGAGGTGAAGGTAGTCGCTTTTCAGTGGGGTTGGAGGTTCATCTACCCCAACGGCTACGAGTCTGTAGGCGAGCTTAGAATACCGCGCGGCACACCAGTCAAGCTCTATGTCACAAGCCAAGACGTGTTCCACAACATGGGCATCATCGGCCTAAGGCTTAAAGTGGACGCGATTCCAGGCAAGACAAATATCGCGTGGACTAGGGTCTATGAGACTGGTGTCTATGATATCAGGTGTTTTGAGCTCTGCGGCGACGGGCACGGTGTGATGATAGGCAAACTAGTAGTCATGGATCCTGAAGAGTTCAACTCTTGGTACTCTTCACTGCAGGTGAGTTAGGTTGGACCCCCAACAGCTCCCACCAGGCCACTCGATCAAGAGGTGGCTGCTGACTACAAACCACAAGGACGTCGGGATACTATACCTTGTGACCTCTCTATACTTCTTGGTTTTAGGCGGTATCCTAGCCCTAGTTTTCAGGCTACAGCTCGCTGACCCGGGACTAAACATACTGTCTCCTCCCGCCTTCAACCAAGCGGTAACGATCCATGGCCTAGTCATGGTTCTCTTCGTGGTCTCTCCCCTAGCCTTCGCGTTGGCTAACTATGTTGTGCCGCTTCAGATTGGCGCGAGGGACTTGGCGTTTCCGAGGCTCAATGCCTTGAGCTACTGGCTCTACCTCTTCGGGGGATTGCTGGTTATGATTTCTTTCTTCCAGGACAGAACGCTTGATGTCGGATGGACTCTATATCAGCCCTTATCATCAGCCTTCTCACCATACGTCGGCGTAAACACTGGGGGTCTGGGGCTGGCGCTACTGACGGCGTCGGTGACTGTTTCTACTGTGAATTTTGTTGTAACTATTTTCAGGTCGAGGGCTAAGGGTTTGAGGCTTACTGCGCTCCCCATGTTCACTTTAGGCGTCCTACTTACCGTGTTGATGATGCTCTACGCATTTCCCGCACTACTAGCTGGAATAATCCTTCTATCCTCAGACAGGATTCTGGGGACGGTCTACTTCACCTCCCCAGAGGGCGGAGCAATACTCTGGGACCACATATTCTGGTTCTTCGGCCATCCAGAAGTCTACATAGTATTATTCCCCGCCCTAGGCGTATTTGGAGATGTTCTGGTTACTTTTTCTAGAAGACCCCTCTTTGCTAGGAGGATCATTATAGCTGCAATGGTTGTGGTAGCTGCCCTGAGCTTCCTCGTCTGGGGACACCACATGTTCCTCACGGGCATGCACCCCGATGTGAGGAGGGCGTTCACTGTGACGACAATCGCAATCTCCCTGCCCTTCGACGCGATAATCCTATCCTTCATCTACACGTTGGCGAAGGCTAGGATTGAGCTCAAGACCCCCATGCTCTTCGTGCTCGGCTCGATAGCAATATTCATTATAGGCGGGATCACGGGGGTTTTCCTAGGCTCCATCGCTCTCGACTATGTCCTGAGGGGCACATACTTTGTTGTAGCCCACTTCCACTACACGATGGCGGGTGGCGCTCTTGTGGGGCTGATAGCTGGTGTCTACTACTGGTATCCAAAGATGACGGGCAGAATGTTCAGCGAGAAGCTGGGCAGGCTCCAGTTCATACTGACTATGATAGGCTTCAACATGCTATACTTCCCACTCTTCCTCTCATGGGAGATGCCGAGGCGTGTCCCCATTTATGTCGAGAGCCTTATGCCACTACAGCAGGTCGCGACAATCGGGGGATTCATATTCGGAGTATCATTCCTAGTCATGTTCTGGAACCTTCTCTATAGCCTCAGATACGGGGAGCCCGCTGGCAACAACCCGTGGGGGGCGCACACCCTAGAATGGATGACTGAGTCCCCACCACCTCCCCACAACTTCGACGGCACCCCCACCTTCGCTGATGGGAGGCTATCCTTCATAGCGGCAAATGGCGCAGCTCATGGTGAGCCCGAGACACACCTTAGCCCCTGGCCCTTCATGCTGAGCCTCGCCTCCTTTACAGCTCTGCTGGGCTTGACGACACATATCATGGTATCCATTGTGGGTGTTGGCTTGCTTGCCTTCTC
This sequence comes from uncultured archaeon, assembly GCA_937921685.1. Classification (GTDB taxonomy): domain Archaea; phylum Thermoproteota; class Nitrososphaeria_A; order Caldarchaeales; family Calditenuaceae; genus HRBIN02. Next base: position 43,718 of record CAKZUF010000016.1, on the reverse strand, counting down.
GGTTCTGGGTTTCGCGGGTGAGCGGTTTATCAGCCGTGAAGACCCCCTCGGCGAGAGATGGCCTTTTGACCGCGTGGATAGAATGAAGCTGGCCTGGTGGACATTTATCTCTTCGGAGGTCGTGCTCTTCGGCGTTGTTTTAAGCGCCTATGTCTACGTGAGGACTGCGTCGGCTACATGGCCTGCCCCTGGTACGCTGCTTGACATAGGACACGGCGCGATGAATACGTTCATCCTCCTCACCAGCAGCCTCACGGTTGTCTTGGCGCTGGCCTCAGCGAGGACAGGTAACAGGACGGGAACAGTCGGATTCTTAGCCGCGACGCTAGCCCTCGGCGCCCTCTTCCTCTTCAACAAGTATGGCGAGTGGTCTGAGCTCTTCAGCCACGGCATAACATTCTCAAGCAGTCTACCGGCGTCAACCTTCTTCCTGACAACGGGAATACATGGAGCACACGTCTTTGCAGGGCTCCTCGCGCTCGGCTATCTCTTGGCTCGGGCGTTGAAGGGGGCCTACTTGGGCAAGGGGCACGAGACTCTAGAGTACTTCGGATACTACTGGCACTTCGTCGACATAGTCTGGGTCTTTATCTTCCCCCTCTTCTATCTGGTGTGAGGTGGGATGGGGTTGCGCGTGTGGGTATATTTGTCGGTCTTCGCCGCCCTGGTCTTGATGACGGTTCTGGAGCTGATACTTTTTGGGATGCCGCTCCCAAGGCTTATCATAGACATGAGTATAGTGGGTCTAGCAGGTGGAAAGGCCCTGCTCATAGCCCTCTTCTTCCAGCATTTGGCGTATGAGCCGAGAAGCCTATCAGCCTTCGCCCTGCTTGGAATAGGAAGCGTGGTGGCATTCCTCTTTCTGAGCGTATACTCAATAATGGGGATCGCTTTTAGATAGGTTCTCGTGGGGGTGTGATTTCTGTGAGGAGCGCCTATCTTGTGGCGGTCTTTGCGGGCCTGGCAGGGCTGGTGCTCTTAGTACTGCTGCTTTGGAGGCTGGTCGGAGGATTATAGCCACTTCTCAAGCTTGGCGTCTTTCCGTGCGTGGTTTATTGGGACTCCTATGGCCTCGAAGACCGTCTCAGCCGCCCTCTTGAGATAGGCCTTGTAGTACTCTTTGTCGTATCTCCCTCTGAAGAGCTGTGTGGCCCTCACGCGGAGGAAGGGGTTTGGATGGCTTTGCGCGGTGTATATGAATCCGACCTCCCTCCCCTTCTCAAGCCTTATCCCGAGGGCTTGTAGCTGGGTGGCTGCGGATGAATGGGCGAGGCCGCGGCTATACTCTCCCGGGTCTCTACCCAGCGTCTTCCTTATCTCAAGCTCCTCGACATCTAAGCCGCCGTCAATAAGCCCTTCATACTCTCCCAGCAGCTTGACGCCCTCCTCCACCCCGCGAGACAATATCTCCTCGACACTGTTGAAGGACATGACGGTTCTGATGAGCCGCTCCTGAAACTCCCTCACTATGGGAGGCGTGTCGCTCCTTCTAAGCTCTATGCCCCGCGCCTCAACCAGCCCCTCATAGGTTAGGCCGAAATATCTCTTTAGGGCTGGCGTGTCTGGGTCTGTCCTGAGGCGTGGGAAGGCTATGAACTTGAAGTGCCGGTCGAGGGACATGGGGAGGCCCGTGGCCGCCGATATTCTATCTGCGAGCTCCTCGTAGTCCCTCCTCGACGCCCCTTTCTTCCGTACGAAGAGGGAGTCCACGTCCCCGTAGACTATCTCGAAGCCGCTCTCCTCCGCGACCCGCTTACTTATGAGCATCGCCTCTCTAGAGGCCCTGTTTATCTCTTCGAATGCGAGGGTGTTTCCGAACCTGTTCCAGCAGCAGCCGCTTATCCCGTACTGGGTGCAGAGTATCAGCTTGAGGGCCTCTATCCTCTCCGTACAGTAGAGCTCTTCGTCGCTTAGGGGTGGTAGGGTTTTCCTGAGCCTCTTGAGCCTGAGCCTCCTCTCAAGCCACGGCTGTAGGATTGAGGGTATGAGCCGCCCACCGCCCGAGGGACTCTCATAGCTTATCCGATGCTTCAATATGATGCTTGGATATTGGGAGTCGAAGTCTAGGGCTGCAACGTTATCGTGGAGGCCGGGCTTGGGCGTGAACGTCACTCCACCCCTGTCGCGCTCTAGGAGCTCGACCAGACACCTCGCCTCCTCCATATACTCGAGCCTGGGCGCGTGGATGTTCATCCTCGCGAGCTCGTAGAGGTTTCGTGAGTCGATGCACCTGTTGCTAGTCCACCTAGTTGCTAAGCCCAGCGTCGTGAAGGAGAAGCGGGCCCTCTCAACAAGCCCCGCGAGACCATACTCGTCAGGCTCGAAGCCATAGAAGACGTCCCCTAAAAAGACTCTACCTGCAGCCGAGCCCTGGGAGAGCCTCCAAGCATCAGGGCACCTCCCAACCCCTCTACGGACCTCAGGCCTCGCCAGCCACTCCATAAACGGTCCACCAAAACCCCTCTGAAGCCCGGGAAAGTAGATTAGGTCTGGGTCGAGGCTAGAGAGCAGCTCCACCAGCTCCTCCAAGACCCTGTCCTCTGGGCCCTCAACCAACTGAGAGCGCCCAGCAGACTGTATATGCAGGCCAGCCAACCTCTCGCCCGAGTATCTCGGCAATATCTTTAGGAGCGAGAATGGTGGTGGTCTAATCTCATCCAAGTCTTCTAGGCGTTCGGCGGAGACTATCCTGTTCCCCGAGACAGTGAAGACTGCTCTGCTGGACGGCTCGATCTGTAGGCGGTTGAAGAGGTATCTCTGAACGTGGGGGAGGTCGTCTCCATACGTCTCCACGGCTAGGCCGCTCTTCCTGACGAGTCTTGAGACGCGGCCGATACTCCTTGCCCCGAAGGACTCTATCCTCACCAAGCGCTTACGCGCAGTATTCCTCAGACCTACGAGCCCTTCAACAACCTTGACGTCCCTGACGAATGGTGACTGGGAGAGGAGCTGGACCAGCTCCCTCATAGCCTCGACACTCCGAGGCTCAGCGAAGATGTGGGGGCGATACTCGTCGACTAGTCTAAGAACCTCTCCGCTAGGAGTCTTGACCCAGACAACAGCCTCTTCGTCCAGCACGTATACGTCTAGGACCCAGCCCTCTATCCTCCTCAGCCGCCAGACCCCCTCCCCATCTCCCTGAGCCTAGCCTCTATCTCCGAGATCCTCTTTTTAAGCTCCTCTATCTCGGCCTTGTTATGTATGTTGGCCGCCAAGTTCATCGAGTCTAGGATGGTTATCTCCCCCAAGCCGCCCATCGCAGCGTGCTCCTGACCCCAGACCTCCCTTATCAGAGTGTCTAGGGCCCTTCTATGCCTCTCCTCCCTTAGGAGCGGTCTATAGGTCCGCCTAAGCCGCTCCACAACCTGCCTGTAAAGCTGTCTGAACGGGGGCGTTATCCTACCCAAGCCCACCGGCCAAGGGGAAGGGTCGAGGGAGACCAGCCGCGGAGCCGGCAGCGAAGCGTGTTTGACAAGCTTGGCTACGGGTCCCGAGCCCCTCATGGCGAAAAAACACTATCACTGCAGCTCTATGTATGAGCTGGGCGGGGAGCTTAGGCATGTCGCAGGCCGGGTCTGGGGAGTCTTCTATGGAGGGTGCTGTGACGATCAGTGGCGCGGAAGCGCTGGAGGCGGCCTCCATGAGGATTGAGACTGACTTGACGAGGGCAGATGAGGCCTCGCAACCCTCCCTATCCAGGAAGGCGGAGGCATTGTGCACTGCTATGAGCGCCACCCTCCCCCTCTTTCCGATATCCTCTGCAAGCTTCTCAGCCGCGTAGACTTGCCGCATAGCGTTAAAGGCCGCTGCGCATCGTATCGCTGATAGGGCTTTAAGAGGCTCTACTCCCGCCATCTTCGAGACTGTTGATAGGGATGTGGCGTCGATGAGGGTCTTCTCGCCATAGTAGTCGGTGTTGTTCAGGTACGCCACCCACCCATGCTTCGAGGCCTCAACCATCATCCTGTAGAGCACGAGGTCGGTGACCACCCTGTCTCCGTAAAAGATGTGCATGGCTCCAGGCCTAAGCCCGCCTATCAGCGCGTCAAGCCGCTCCAAGCCAGTGGATACTGGGCGGCGGAGAGGCATCAGCTCGGAGGCCCGCTTCATCAACACTCATCAACGCCTCCGGGGGGAGACCACCCTCCCGGCCCCCACTACCGCTTGGACTCCGCGTCCTCTATGCCCTTCTCCGAGATTCTGAAGCGCGCCTCCAGGTCAGACGGGTGGTAGGGGCTGTCCATTATCTTGGCTATCCTCGTGTCATCAGGCCCTCTCCTCAGGAATAATCTATACGTCGTGCTGTGGGCTAGTACGTGTCCGCCGCTGGGCTTTGTGGGGTTTCCGTAAAAGGCTCCGGGGTCTCCGACGACCTGGTTAGTAACTACTACTGCCACATTTCTTATCTCCGCCAGCCTGAGCAGCCGGTGAAGCGTCGCGTTAAGCTTCTGCTGCCTCTCCGAGAGATTCTCTCTACCCACGTAGTCCGCCCTGAAGTGTGAGATGATCGAGTCTACGACAACAAGCCTAGCCTTGTACTTCTCTAAGTGCCTTCCAAGCTCCCTCACGACGAGCTGGAGGTGGCTCGAGTTATACACCTCCGACACCACAACACCCTCTAAGACCCTGTCAGGGTTCAGGCCGCGGGCCTTGGCTATCTCGTAAATCCTCTCGGGCCTAAATGTCGACTCGGTGTCGATGTATATCGCGCCTGCGGAGAGGCCGCCCTTCTCCCGCGGAAGCTGGACAGTGACGCAGAGGGTGTGGCATATCTGCGTCTTCCCACACCCATACTCGCCGACCAGCTCCGTCACCGCCTGCGTCTCCACCCCACCCATCAGCAAGTTGTCAAGAGACGAGCAGCCGGTAGTTACCCGCTCTAGGTTCTTCCTTCTCTCCAAGACCTCCTTCCCAGTCATCAGCTCGGAGTCTAGGAATCCGCTGCTGACGAGTAGGACCCTGGCCTGGAGGCAGAGCTCCTCGGCCTTCTTCGCATCAATCCCAGCCTCAACCAACTCGCGGGGGGAGGCCGCAGCTAGGTCTAGCAGGCTGTATATCCCGATAGAGGCTAGCTTCTCTTTAGTAGCCTCACCCACGCCCCTCAGGTCTGCTAGGCTGTAGACGTCCACCTCTTCGCCGTCCTCGCGGGCCTCACCTCTCTTGGCTGCGGGGCTCAACGGCTAGGACTGGTGCGTCGGTATAGAAATAGGTTAAGACCCCTCGGTGAAAGTGAGGGCTAAGAGTAGGGGGGTGGGGCTACTCTATCACGACCCTCTCTATCTTGAAGTGCCTCTTGGCCATTCTCCGCACAATTCCTACGTTCCGGCCGCCCCTTCCAATCACCATCGCCTTATCCTCGGGGTCAACTCTGATGATGGCTGTCAGCTGCCCATCCTTGCCAGGAACTATCTTGACCTCCCGCGCCTTAGCGGGCTTCACAGCGTTGGATAGGAAGGAGGCCGCGTCGCCACAGTATTCCACGACCTTCAGCCTCTTCTTCAAGAGGTTGGATAACTCCTGTATCTTCACCCCTTTCTTACCGATAGCCCTGCCGAACTCGCCCTCCCTAACAAGGAAGACGACCTGCTCATCGTCGGCTAGACAGTCCAGCACCGTTGCCCCGGTATAGCTCTGGAAAAGCGAGACAAGCCTCATCTCACGCTCCGTTAACTTGATCTCCTCGTCAGTCAACTAGCCTCACCCAGTAGTGAGGAGTTACCCAGATCGATTATCGCAACTGTTGATGCCCCAAACGGCTTACCAAGCGCCTGGCCTATCTCCCTAGCCGTCAGGTCTGAGTAGATTATGGGGATCTCCGAGATCTTAGCTGCGAGCTCCAGCTTCTGCCTCACGCTCTCCGGGCAGTTACTGGCCAAGACCACAGCCTTGGCCGACCTTCTCACCACGCTCAGATAGCTCTGCCTAAACCCGAGCAGGTATTTCCCCGTAAGCCTGATAACCCCAAGCTCCTTCCTCACATCCATTACCTCCCACCCACATCGTAGCTGGAGTTACTATTCTGGTTCGGCAGGAGGTCGCTATACCTCATCAGGAGGTCCACCCTGCCAGTACCGACAGGAACCTCCCTGCCTATTAAGATTCTCTCAATGTTTCCCTGCAGATGGTCAACCTCACCAGAGGCCGCGGCCTCAACTAGCGTCTGGAAGCTGATCTCGAAGGCAGCCCTCGCAAGGACGCTAGACTTCAGCCTCACGACACCGTGCCTTCCAACCTGTCTAACCCTCCCATCTAGGGTCATGGCGTCTGCCAGAATTAGCAGGTGTCTGACGTCGACGTCTAGGCCCTGCTCCCTTAAGAGCTGCTGAGCCTCCTCAACTATGAGCTGCCTCGCCGCCTCAATTCCGAGAACAGAGGCCACCTCGTGAATGTCGTTAGTCCTAACTCTTCTGAAATCGACCTCAGGTATTGACATGACCTCCTTGAGGTTTGAGCCCTCTGTCTGTATGAAGTATTCACCACCCTTCCTCCGGACGACAGCCTTTGTTATCTTCTTCACACCCCTTAGCCTCGTGTTAAGTATCCTGGTCTTCAAAAGCTCTAGAGAGTCCTGTTCAACCTCCTTAACCGTGAGAGAGATAGCACGTTTAGACTCGATGAACTTTGGCTTGTAAGGCTTCAAGGCCTGGCTTAACTCCTCCCGAGTCACAGAAAGCTCCTTCAAGGCATCTTCATCGAGCATGAGTATTATGTTGCCGGTTCTCGCCTCTATCCTAATCTCATCTACAACGTCTCCGACGCTTATGTATTGGAGTCTGCCGGCAATCTTCTTGGCGAGCTTCGGGTCTTGATTGTAGGGCGGTTTAAGATAGATGTACATCATGGGCGTGGATGGTGCTCTTCTGGCGTCGATTATCTCGATAAGCCGCGGGAGGCCTACGAGAATGCTCTGCTCCCTGACACCTGCGAAGTGGAAGGTCCTGAGGGTGAGCTGGGTCCCAGGCTCGCCTAGGGACTGGGCAGCGATTATTCCGACAGGGTCTCCCGCCTCAACCATGCTTTGGAGATAGACCCGGTACGCCGTGGCGAAGACCCTCTCAACAGCATCCCTCGGGACTTTGAGCCTGAGACAGGCGTCCGACAACTCCTGAATAGCCGACAAGGGCATCAGCCCTTCATACTTCTTGGCGACAGCATCGACATCCCCCTGTGTTGCTGGGCTGCCCTCACCCCTCTGCTCCATTAGAACTTGCGAGATGATGTTGGCTGGGATAAACGGTTTTCCGTGGTCGCTCTTGCCAGGGTCGACGCCGTCCTCGCCGTATAGGAATTGAACGATCTTCTTAGTGTCAGACATCCTGACTGAGCCGTCAAACTCTACGTAGAGTGATTCTAGTGCGTTTATGAGTCTCCGCTGCATGTAGCCGCTCTGCTGCGTCCTGACTGCAGTGTCGACCAGCCCATCCCTGCCGCCCATCAGGTGGAAGAAGAACTCTATCGGGTCGAGGCCCTTGATGAATGGGTTGTAGACGAAGCCCCTAGCGCGGGGAGATAGGTCGCCCCTCTCAAAGAATGTCAAGACCCTGTCGTTGAAGCCCCTGCTGGGCCTCTCCCTCCTAACTGCCTGTTGACCAACAATGGCTATCATCTGGTCAATGTTCAGGGTGCTCCCCCTCGCACCAGTCCGGGCCATGATGACGAGTGGGTTGTCTATGGAAACATACTTCCTAACGAAGCTGCCAATCTCATCCCTAGTCCTGGAGAGGAGCTCAAGTATCTCAGACTCAAACGCCTTCTCTGGAGTCTCACCAGGCTTAACCTCCAATCTCCCCTTCTCATAGTCGGATTTTAGTTGCTGGAACTCCTTCTCCATTTTATGAAGGTAGGATTGCACCTGCCTGTATACTTCCTCGGGGACCGTCAGATTCTCTATGCCGAATGTGAAGCCGCGGAGGTTTAAGTACGTGTTGGCTAGCCTGATGACTCCGTTGAGGAACCTTGCAGCCTCCTCGTAGCCGTATTCCCTGAATATTCTGTGTAGTACGCTGTTGGCCTTCTCTACACCCACTATGGCCTTATCAATGAATCCTTGGACCAGCTTGCCCCTCTCTATTACGACCTGGGTATCTGAGCTGAAGTTGGACTGGACCCTGTGCGATAGTGTAGGTGGCAGGAGTAGGCTGAACACCTGCTTACCGCTCCAGAGTGGCTGAGGATCTGTCTTCTCCGGCGGCGGCAGCTCGCCCTTATAGCCTATAGCTGAGAGGAGATACCCTAGCATCCGCTTATCGACGTATGTGCCATCTTTTGTTAAGAGGTAGAGCGATGTCAAGAAGTCTCTGATTGCACCTATTATCGGTGCTCCATATCTGGCGGAGATTATGTTTCGCTGGACCTGTAGTAGGAGCCTAGCCTCTGCCTGGGCCTCCTCACTCTGCGGGACATGGAGGTTCATCTCGTCACCGTCGAAGTCAGCGTTATAGGGTGTGCAGACCGCCAAGTTGAGCCTGAAGGTCTTATAGGGAAGGACTTTGACGCGGTGAGCCATGATGGAGACGCGGTGTAGGCTCGGCTGCCTGTTGAAGAGTACAATGTCCCCGTCCCTTAGATGCCTCTCTACGATCCAGCCCTCCTCCAGGCCCTCAGCAACCTCGTCCAAGTTCTGGACATTCTTTAGACGAATCATCTTCCGGTCTGGCTTGATCACGTATTTTGCCCCGGGGTACTTGTCAGGCCCGTTCCTCACCACCTCCTTCAGCTTCTCCTTGTTCCATGGAGTGACGATCTCCGGTACGGTGAGCTGCATCGCTATCTCGAGTGGGACGCCCACCTCGTCGAAGTCTATGAGGGGGTCGGGTGAGATGACTGTGCGCGCGGAGAAGTCGACACGTTTCCCTGAGAGGTTAAGCCTGAAGCGCCCCTCCTTACCCTTAAGCCTCTGGGCAAGCGTCTTCAGTATTCTGCCCGACCTGTGCTGGGCCGGTGAGATCCCTATCGTCTCGTTGTTGATGTAGGTGGTTACGTGGTATTGTAGTAGGTCTGAGAGCTCGGCTATGACGGGTGAGGGGGCTGCCGCAGCTATGCTTTCCTTCAGCCTCTGATTTACCCTCAGTATGTCGACCAGCTTGTGGGTTAGGTCGTCCTCAGAGCGGTAATTGCTCTCAAGCGTTATTGAGGGTCTTACATAGACAGGGGGGACGGGAAGGACTGTTAGGACCATCCACTCCGGCCTAGACGACTGGGGGTCGATGTCGAGGAGCTCTAGGTCTGAGTCCGGTATCCTCTCAAGCCTCTGTCTCACGGAGCCTGCTGTAAGCCTGACCGCCCCCTGTGGGGTTGATTCTACAAAGGTGGAGGGTTTCTCCAGCTCTATCTTAAACTGTTTCTCACCGCAGTGTGGGCAGGTCTGGGTGGCCATTGCTTTTTGCTTAACCCTGTAGAAGAGGTGTCTATACATTCTCCCCTCCTGCTTCAGCTGCCGCAGCTTCGCCCTAGTCTCCTCGATGTCGCTCTGGCTTAGCAGCAGCCTTCCACAAGACCTGCACGTACACCTCAGCAGTTCATGAATAATCTTGACGAATCCTATGTGTATGACGGGGACTGCCAGCTCTATATGCCCAAAATGTCCCGGGCAGGAGATGTAGGTGTTTCCACAGGTCTTGCACCTCTGCCCAGGCTCTAGAGTTCCTAGCATCGGGTCCATAACGCCGGTCGGTATCGGCATCCCGTCCTCGTCATAGGTGTCTGGGCTCTGAACCTCTACAACACTCATACTCCTGATTAGGTTTGGCGGAAGTATGCCGAACTTGATCGCTGAGATTATCCCCCTCAGCTCCCACCCACCTCCTCAAAGATGAGCCTTGGATAGATACACATGGCTAGAAGCTCGTTCAGGAGGAGGAAGAATGCATACGACATAGCGACTTGCACGCCTGAGAAGTCTTTGCCGTGCACTGGGCAGATTAGCTGGTTCTGCTTGAGGTCGTAGTATGCCGGTAGCCCACACTTCTCGCAGAAGTATGCTGAATATTTGTCGCTCTGCTCGAGTAGCCTGTCGAGGAGTAGGTAGCTTGCCCCGTAGGCTATTAGACAGTCTCTCTCCATTTCCCCGAACTTCAGGCCTCCACCGCGGGAGCGACCCTCAGTCGGCTGCCTCGTCAGTATCTGAACCTGGCCCCTAGACCTCGCGTGTATCTTGTCCCGGACCAGGTGATGTAGCCTCTGATAATATACCACGCCTACGAATATCTCAACCTCATACTTTCTGCCTGTAAGTCCGTCGTACATGACCTCCGTTCCAGTCCCCTTAAACCCTAGGGCCTCTAGCTCCGTCTTTATCTCCTCGAGGGGTTTGCCTATGAAGGGTGATCCATCGACCTCCTCACCCTTCAGCCCGGCGAGTTTTCCAGCGAGGCTCTCAATCAACTGTCCGACAGTCATCCTCGAGGGGAATGCGTGTGGATTAATTATCAGGTCGGGGACGACTCCGCTGGCTGTGTAGGGCAGGTCAGCCTGTGGGAAGAGCATGCCTACAACGCCCTTCTGACCATGCCTTGATGCGAATTTGTCCCCGATCTCTGCGAAGCAGTCGGTTCTAATCCTGGCTTTAACTAGGGTTGTCTCTTCGAGTGTCTTAGTGACGAAGATCGTATCAACTACCCCAGCCTCTGTGGGCTTAACGACCTCGGACGAGTCTCTCCACACCATCTCCCTGGCAGGGGCTCTCATGTATTCTTCCATGAACCTGGGGGGGCTGACCATTCCGACGATAGCCATTCCACCCACAACCTCCGACTCGGGGAAGGCAAGCCCGTCAGAGTCTAGGGCGCGGTAGCACTGCTCGCCCCTGTAGCCCCTCACACTCGGCTCAGGTATACCGAGCCTGTCCCTCTCACCCCCTATGTATTGCTTGGCCTCCACTTCGTAGGTTCTATAGCTGATGCTGTAGCCCACGCCACGCTCCACGGAGGACTTGTTAAGGACAACGGCGTCCTCCATGTTGTATCCATAGCCTGTCAAGACAGCAACAACCAAGTTCTGGCCGATTGGCCTCTCTGTGAGTGAGAGCCGCTTCATGAGGCGCGTAGATACGAGGGGCTTCTGGGGATAGACCAGTAGGTGGAGCCTAGAGTCCGTCCTCAGGTTTAGGCTTGTCAGGGGAACTCCGAGCGCCTGTTTAGCCATTGAGGCCTCGTAAACGTTTCTCGGCGACTGGTTATGATTGCTGTAGGGGATGATTGAAGCAACAGCGCCCACCACGAGGAGCGGCGAGACCTCTAGATATCCGTGGTTGGGCGTCAAGCTTTCAGGAGAGAGGGCGACCAGGACGTTTTCCTCCTCAGAGGCGTCTAGGAACTCTACAGCACCTATTGAGACCAGATCCCTGAACCTGAAGGTCCCATTAGACAGCGAGTCTATCATCGTCCTCGAGATGCTAGGCACACCGTTCTCCACCACTATCAGCGGCCTCCTAACCCTACCCTCGTCGGTGTAGATCTCGACTTCTTGGATGTGTGGATACTCGTTTAGGCAGATATTGACGGCTGGGCTTATCTCACCCTTTCTACGGAGGGCCCTAAGCTCACGGACCAGTGCGCGGCCGTCTGGATGGTAGCCTATCAACTCGTTATCGAGGTAGACTTTTGCACTGTATGTCTTCTTCCGCCCGCGCCTCCTCTCGTCGAGCGCCACAAACACGCCGACCATACCGAGGTCTACGAGCCTTCTCTTCAGCTCGATCCTGTCCTGCTGCGAGAGAGGAACTGTTACTTCGGCACCCAAAGCTAGGTTTTTGACAAGCCCGGAGTTCGCACCTTCGGGCGTCTCAACCGGGCATATTCTACCCCAGTGCGTTCCGTGTAGGTCTCTTGCCTCGAAGTGTGCCTGGCTACGGCTCAGCGGCGACTGCACCCTCCTCAAATGGCTGATAGTTGCCAGATAGTTGGTCCTATTCAAGAGCTGTGTTACTCCAACCCTCCCACCCGGCCAGTTTCCAGTCGCAAATGCGTGTACTACAACGTCATTAACTATGCTGGGCTTGACGAATGGTGATATCGTGATCGGGTAGCGCGACGCCATGCTCTTCTCGAGCTGATACTTAATGTCTCGAATCAGCTTAGTGAGCGCCATCCTGTAGAGTTCTGTGAGCAGGGGATTCTCAAGCTTCAGCCTCTTGTTCCCATAGTGGTCCTTGTCCGAGGGCTTCCTGAGACCCACGCTCGTCTCGAGCAGCTTCCCCACTATATCGCACAGGAGTATCCCTTTCTTGTATCTCGCATCAGGGGTCGTCCCTACGTGGAGCATGAATATGTTGTCTATCATCTGCTCAGCCCGCTGTTTCCTATACTCCTCGGCATAGCCGAAGGCTATTCTATTCCCTATGTACACTAGGGCGTCATCCGATGTCTCAACGCCCTCAGCCTCCCTGAATGAGGGCTCTAGAAGCTCTTGTATCGCGGAATTATTCGAGATGAGGTTGACTATCTCGCTGTCCTTAGTCAGTCCAAGCGCCCTCAACATCACTATTAAGGGGATACCCTTGTAGATCCTGGAGAAAAAGACCTTTATGGGGCCTCCCGGCTTGTAGGTGACCTCAACCTTACTCATCCTACCCTGCGAGGAGGAGAGAAGCATCGCCGAGTACTGTGGATTCTCCTTCTGATCCTTCACAGTCACGAGGACCCTGTTAGGTGAGAGATCCTCTATCGCAACTATAACCCTCTCTGACCCGTTTATGATGAAGTAGCCTCCCGGGTCTAGTGGGTCTTCACCTATCGCCGCCAGCTCTTCTGGAGTCATCCTGCTCAGCGGACAGATAGAGGACTTAACCATGATGGGGATAGAGCCAATGAGGACCCGCTCAGCAACAACTACCGGCTTGTCATCAACGTATAGGCTCATCTTGACGTAGATTGGCGCAGCGTAGGTTAGGTTTCGCAGCCTACACTCCATCGGCGTTACATCCTCCCTGACCATCCCGTCGATCTCGACGATCCTCGGAGACCCTATCTCGACACTCTCGAATTTCAGCTCGGCTTTGCCCCTCGCCTTAATCTCGACCGGGCTCATGCTCATTATCAGGTTCTTGAGGCCCTCCTTGACGAAGTAATCGTACGACATTAGGTGATGGTTGATTAATCCGGCGTCGTCGATATAGGCCTCGGCGACCTTCATCAGGTCTTCGCTTGTGAGCACTGACTGCTCGGAGGCTGGCTTGGATCTCACTCCTCCCTCACCACCAATCTATAGTAGTATGAGAGACCTGCCGTGGGCGACCTTCTATGTATTCTAAGGACGTCACCGGGCTTGGCGCCTATCTCACGTACCACCGGGTCGCTGGCAAGTATCCTCGGGAGCTCATTCAGAGTTATCCTATACCTGCCTAACAACTCCTGGACCTCCTCAGGCGTCATAACCTCATGCTTTGGGACCAGCTCGTGCTCAAGTATCGAGACGGTCGACGGCGCCTCTTTCACCTCAACCTTTTTAGATTTAGAAGACTTCTGGGGCAGAATACACCACCATCCCTATAACCAGATTCACTTGGAGAAAAAACGTTAGAATCCCTTTATTAACTTATCCCACCCGGTTGCGAGGCGCATCATGGGCCCATCCACCACGCTTGTTCTACGGGCTGCGTGGCTATACTCGGCTGCGGCGCTGGGCTTGGACTCATTAGTGGGGGGAGGGTTAAGGATTATGTAGAGGGGGGCTCGATATGGCCTATGATGCAGGAGTTCACGATCAGCCTTTCCGAGCGGGCAGCTTTCAAAATCAGGGAGTATCTAGCCGGTGAGGGAGAGGGATTGGTGCTGAGGGTGTTTATAATGGGGCAGGGATGCTGCGGCTACCGCTACGGCATGGTTCTAGACAACGAGGTGTTGGAAGACGATATTGTCGTCCAGAATAAAGGTGTCAGGATTGTCGTTGATAAATACAGTGCATCTCTCCTCGCAGGCTCCGAGATAGACTATGTCCAAGCCGATGGTGTAGAAGGGTTTTTCGTGAAGAACCCAAACGAGCAGTCGACATGTAGCTGCGGCGGCCACCACCACTCGCTAATCGAGTAGGATATTGCCGGGCATGGAAGTGGGAGACAACTGTCCTGACTTCACCCTCCCCTCAACCGAGGGAGAGTTCAGACTCAGTGAGAGGCTTGGAAAAAATCGCTACATAATACTCTACTTCTACCCAAAAGACAACACACCCGGATGCACATCGGAGGCCTGTAGCTTCAGAGATAATATGGGTATTCTGACGAAGTATGGGGCTGAAGTCTACGGCATAAGCACCGACGACATTAAGAGCCATAGGAAATTCGCACAGAAATACAACTTAGAATTTCCACTGCTCAGCGACAAGAGCGGCGAGATATCACGCCTTTTCGACGCCTACAATAGCCTATTCAAGACGGCGAAGCGAAAGACCTTCATAATATCCCCGACTGGTAGGATAGTCAAAATAATTGAAGGGGTTAAACCTCATGAACACGTCAAACTATCTATTGAGTTCTTGGAGAAAGAAGCTTCTCAGCGGGATGCCTGAGCCCTAACCCTGACCTCTTTAACGATCTCCTCCGCCGTCGGGAACCTGCCACCCTGCTCCTTCCTCGAATACACTTTTACATCATCGATGTAGACGTCAAAGGTGCCGCCGTCAGATGTGTCGAGGGTTACTGAAAAGCGTTTATTGTACTCCATGCCGAATGTCTGTAGCAGGTGGTTTGCGAGCTCCATAGCCTTAGGCAGATGCCCACAAGGCACACAATAGACTATCCTGACGTTAACCACGCTCGAATTAACTCGTCTTCAGGTTATTAACGTTTTTCAGCCACTAATTCGAGACATTTAAGGTTTATATCCCCTCCCATGGTAAACTTGCTTAGAACTGGATGCTGAGCAGGCAGGTGGTAGAGGTCGAAGAGTGCCCCCGGTGCCACCTAGAAGTCCCGTCTGGGACAAGAAGATGTCCCAGGTGCGGGCTATGCATTACTTGCTCAAGCCAGTGAAAGGCCAGCATGCCTAGAGCTCAACACATAATTTCTCCTCTAGGGAGTAGGCGTTGACCCCTAGGCGTCTCAGATGCCTCGCAAGAGTTGAAGAGAAGCCGTATATTGTGAGGACTGTCTTATAGTCATGGTTTTTCACGTATGAGACCAGGCCGTGAAAGTCTGAGTGCGCGGAGAGCGGGAAATATGCGTCGAAGCCATCTTGCCTACTGGTCAGGACCCAGCCTGTGGCGAGCGCCCATCTGACACGCCTGTTTGCGAGCTGGGAGACATCCCTCCGCGCAGAGACATAGACTGCGCCATTCCTAGCGGCCTCATCCCCCTCTCGAGTCCCTGCCCTCAGGAAGTCTAGCCACCTGAACGTATTCTTGTAGATCATTGAGACTCTGTAGATTTCCGGCGTGGTGAGGACGGGCACGTTAAGTGTCTTGTTGATGAGGGCTACAATCTCTTGAGCCTTTCCGGCTGAGTAGACCTTTAGGGCGGGTATATCACCATGCGCGAGGGTCTCTCTCACCCACTTGATCATCTCGTAGTAGATCCACTCTCTGTCAGGGAACTTGTAGATGGGGGAGCCGTAGGTTGCCTCGATGACTAGCACGTCGGCTTCGTGCTGTTCTGCACCTCTCTGTATGATGTTGTCATAGACGTTCATGTCGCCGGTATAGAGTATGGAGAGACCGTCGGCCTCAAGCTTAAACATGCTAGAGCCAAGCATATGGCCCGAGTTCAGGGCTGTGAGGAGGAGGCCCTGTGGGAGTTTTATCTTGACCCCAAGGGGGGATTCAATAAATCTCCTATAGTATTTCTTGCGGGAGGCGAAGATTTTATGGGTCTCGCCAGTCATTACGTTGAGCTCTGTAGGCGAGCCTGCGTGGTCCATGTGAGCGTGGCTCAAACACCTCAGTCCATACCCTTCAGCAGCGTCAAAGAGGACCCGCGACTCGCGGTCCTCGAAAACCGGTGCAGCCCCCTCCATCCTTATCAGAGGCAAGTCACGTATCCGAGTGCTAGCCACTTGATAAAAATTTAGGAGTGGGGCTGGAGAGGTTTTACGTCTCTTAAACCGCTTGTGCTTCCGGTCGAGTGGAAATCGTTTTTAAGAGGTGAAACAAGACGCTAGCAGATGCCTTTGCTCAAGGATAGATATGACAGAGCTGTCGAGGCCTCTGGCAGCATTCTATGCCTCGGCCTCGACCCACCTCCTTGGGCATACCCGGAGCCGAGTTTGAGGGTAAAGTTCTGTCTAGACATGATCCAGCAGCTCGGCAGGTATTGCTCCGCCGTTAAATTGAATGAGAACCACTTGCGCGGCCTGGGGGAGGATGGGCATAGGGCCATAACCGGGTTGGCGAGGAAGCTGAACCTTTTAGTGATTCTGGACTGTAAGCTCGGGGACATAGGCGAATCCGCTAAGGCCGGCGTAAACACAATCGCGAGGCTGGGCTACGACGCCTTTACACTCAACCCCCTCTTCGGCAATGTAGGAGATGTGGTAGATGAGGCGCATCGGCAGGGTATAGGCGTATTCCTCCTCACACATCCATCAGGCAGATATGGCGAGAAATACTTCCGTCGCAGGTTGGATGGCGAGCCGCTCTACTGGAGGTTTATTGAGGAGGGGGTTGAGGCTGGGGTGGACGGGTTCGTGGTGGGGCTTTCGCCGAGCCTCAGTGAAGAGGAGATAGCCGAGATTAGGAGGCGGATGGGTGAGGACGCGATAATCCTCTCACCGGGAATGGGTGCCCAAGGAGGGGATCCCTCGCCCATGATTCGGGCCGGCGGTGAGAGACTACTCATCAACGTGGGGAGGTCGATAATACTTGCAAAGGACCCGGCCGCTGAGGCGGCGAACATCTCCGAGACACTCTCGCGAGAGAGGGAGTTCATCCTAGCCAGTAGGGCGATAATTAGGACGAAGGGGGTCTTGAACATATATGAGAAGCCTGTCCAGCTCTCAAGCGGAGGGTGGAGCCGGCTCTACATCGACTGTAGGTCGCTATACTCCGACCCCGTCTCAAGGTCGCTCATAGCCAGACTCATGACTGGGGCGATATCCAGACGTGTAGGCAGGTCGGGCTTCGAGATAGCGACCACAGCTACGGCCGGAATACCTCTAGCGAGTATTGTGGCGGACAGGCTGGGTGTGGGGCTTGTCTACGTTAGGATGGAGAAGAAGGCCCATGGGCTTGAGCGGAAGGTGGAGGGGGTGGTCAAGCCCGGGACGCTCTATGTCGGTGTTGACGACGTCGCCACCACTGGTAAGAGTGCGCTTGAGTGTGTGAAGGCTGTGCGTGAGGAGGGGGGCGTGATCAACAAATACTTTGTGATCTTCGATAGGAATGAGGGTGCTGAGAGGCTTCTCCGCGAGGCTGGAGTTGAGCTCTACTCCCTCACGCGGATGAGTAAGGGGTTCCTGTCACTGGCTGGTATTAGCGACAATATCCAGTAGCGGGTCTTATCTGCTCCTTACTATGAGGTACTCGGCCAGTGAGTGTAGTAGTTCTTTTGCGCGGCAGGGCCTCAGCTCAGGCTCTACCGCACTCCATCCACCCTCTACTAGGCGCCTAGCTACAGACTTGCTATACTCTATCGCACCACTAGACTTTATCAACTCTATCGCCTCGTCTATCGCCGCCTTGTCGGCTGTCTTCACGCCCAATACCCCTCGGAGCTTTTCACCCTTTTCGTGGGGGAGCGTACGTAGCGCGTGTATCACCATTAAAGTCCTCTTACCCTCCCTCAGGTCTCCCCCAATCTCCTTGCCGTAGAGGGACTCGTCGCCTATGAGGTTGAGGAGGTCGTCCTGAATCTGGAATGCCACCGCGATGGAGGAGGCGAACCTGCTGAATTTCTCCTCCACCGCGCGCTCCACACCGGCCATTAGACATGCAATCCTTACTGAGAGCCTAGCGAGGCTTCCGGTCTTCAGGTCGCACATCAGGAGATACTGCGACTCGTTAACCTCTTTGCCAATTCCTCTATGCCAAGCTATGTCAAGGGCCTGTCCAAGGCTTAGTCTGAGCATCTCCTCCACATAGATTTTCAGGAGGGCGGTTTGAGCCTTTTCGGGGATGCGGATTTTTGACAGGACTGCTGCAACTGGGAGATAGTAGAGGGTGTTACCGGCATTGATTGCGACGTCCTCGCCGTATATCCTGTGGATACAGGGCTTTCCACGTCTAACCTCGCTACCGTCCTCAACGTCATCCACTATTAGTGTCCCATTATGTATCAGCTCCGGGATTGTGAGTAGCTGTACTATATCCTCGGCACGGCCGCCGAGGGCCTCGTAGACCAGCATTCCGAGCGCGGGTCTCCAGCGCTTACCGCCTCTGTCTAACAGGTCCCATGCAGGCCTTGCAATAACCTCGTTGAGAGAGTGTACGTCTATCTCTCCGTAGGCTAGAGCGGCCACCCTTCGATAGTAGTCCTCTCCCGGTGTCCTGGGGAAGAGTTCCTCGAGGGCCTCGTTGACCAGCCTCGCATAATTGTTTAGCTCCTGCTCTATCTCCACGTATCCCCAATGCGTTGAGAGTGGTAATAAATTGTTGCTCCTCGCCGAGGGGCTAAATTGTTAGGCCGTTCCGCCTCAGAAACTCGGATGTCTCAGCCTCAAGCACCTCCATCTCCCTATCTCTCCTAACCTTCTCGGCGAGGTATTGCCTATATGTGGACCGAATACCGACATACTTCAAGAGATATCCCTCAGCTGCAAGCTTCTCTGAGGCCTCGTCAAGATACTTCTGAAGCTGCTCCCTCTTAGGCTCGCGATACGAGTCAGACATCAACACCAAGTCGAGAGGCATCCTCGGCCTTATCGGCGGGATCTCGCCCGGCGGACCCATACAGATAAAAAAGAGCGGGGCAACACCACCCGGGATGTTAAGGATTTTTTGAAGCTCCAGTCCAAGCCTAAGCGGCCAGTCGAGAATGACTGAGGAGTATCCGATGGCCTCGCCGGCCAGTATTAGATTCTCCGCGAACAGGCCGGCCTCGAATATGGCCTCCACAGTCTCAATAGGGTTTGGCGGCTTAGATAGTGTGTGCTCGGGCTCCAGCAGGTCAAACAGCATCCGCGTTCTCCTGAGGTCTATGCAGAGAAGCAACAGGATGGGGGCCTGCCTAATGATGTTGTCCTCCGTCAGCTCGTATATCTTTTCCCGGAGCTCAGGCCTCTCGATACTGATGACAGTATATGACTGGTAGACGCACGGAGCCCTCTGACCCGCCTCCACCAAGAGTTCCAGAATACTCCTGCTGGGCTTCGCATCCCTGAAGACCCTGATCGATCTCCTCCGAAATATGAGGGCAAGGACCCCATGCTTCTTCTTGGGACGAGTCGCCACCGTTAAGTCACCTGCTCTGAGTATTATCGGCCTCTAATTAAGCAAGCCGCAAAGGGGATGCTGGTCTTATCCAGCAATAATTGGGCGGTAGCACCTGAACACTAGCACTGAGTCCCCATTATATGGCCTAGTCGTCAGTCCGCCCAGCTCCAGAGCCACTAGTACCCGAGACCCACTCGATAATCTCCTCCACCGACCTAGCCAGCCTGAACTTTCTCCTGAAGAAGGCGGCAATGTTCTCTATGTCCCGCCTCAGATAGAGCTCGGCGTTTGGATGTGAGGGCTCCACCCACTGGGGCCAGTCAATTATCACGTGCCGCTCCTCGGGCGTGATTAGGATGTTGTAGTGGCTCAGGTCGCAGTGGATCACACCAGCGTTAAGAGCCGCTTTAACGGACTTGATGATCTCCCATAACAGGGACTCGGGTTCAGAGAGTTTATTGACACGGGCCAGCAGCTCTCCCTCAATTAGAGAGGTAACGACCATGTGTCTATTACGATATACTGGGGCTGGAACCGGCACCCCGCTGGGATAAAGGATGCGGAGCGCCTGTATCTCGCGTCGGGCAGACATCTTCGAAGACACCAGATAGTTTGCGGCCTCGAGCCCCACTTCTCGAAAACGCCTATGCTTCTTAATGCTTGTCCTACCTATCCTGTAGAACTTGACGCCCACGACATTCCCTTCCCCGGTCCGCCCGACATAGATGTCTGCCTCCTTTCCAACCCCTATCTTGACGCCTATGTGGGTGAGTATTCCACGCCTAGATGCGCTGTGCAGTGCAAGCATGTCAAGGCCGGCGAAGTTTAGCATGTATTCGCGACCCCTTCCGCGGGGGGACCAGACAAGCCTCCTCCTGTTCAGCTCGTCCAGCATCTTCTCGACATAATCCACGCCGAGTCTGAGAGACTTGGCGATTGTCTCCGGAGTGGCTACCCGCCCCTTGTCCGACATCCTCTCAATTGTTTCCAGTACCTTGAACTCTATCTCTGAGAGTCTTCCAACAAGGCTTGCAATCCGCTTCAGCTCCTTCATCGGCTAGGCAATCCTGCCCTCTTCCTCCAGCAATATGGCGACTGTTAGGACTCCCTGCTCGAGAACCCACTCCCGCCTATGCGCCGTGCTAGGAATACCTTGACCAGCACCCAAGCTTATCCTAGTCCTTGTCTCCTCCTCTATGTACTCGATCAGAGGCTTAAGACTTTCCTGGAGCGGCTGAGGCTCGATCGAGACTAGGCATGAAACCTCCCTGGTAATCTCTAGGTTGAGCTCCTTCCTCATAACCTGGATACGCCTTATCACCTCGTTGGCGAGAGAGATCGACTTCAACCTCTCATCCTCCGAGACGTCTATGTAGACCCGCACGAAGCGGCCTTCGCCCTCAAACAAGTGGCCTGGGAGTTCCTCAACAACCTGGAAATCACCCTCGACTACATCGAAAACCGAGCCGTCACTCAACATCAGGGTATAGCGACCGGCTCTAGCGACCTGGTCCAAGACCTCGCCAACACGCGCCCTAGACAACGCCTCGGAGACAAGTGGGAGCTTCTTCCCAGCCTTGGGGCCGAGACGCGAGCTTACTGGGACGAGCCTCCTGATGATTTCGGCGGGCCTCTGCCCGACGTCGAGAACCTCAACTGAGAAGCTGTTAGTCATCCTCTCTATATAGGATCTCAGGGCCTGGACTGATTCCTTGGCTCGCGGGGAGTTGGGCGAGATGATTGTCCGCCTCAGGGGCCAGCGCAGCTTTCTCCTCGCCTTATTCCTAGCATTCAGTGTTGCGGCGATTACGTCTTCGGCCACCTGCATCTGGTCCTCAATCTCAGGATTTATGAAGGCTTCGTCTGGTCGTGGCCACCTGTTTAGGCAGACGCTGAGTGGGTCGTTCTCAGTCTTGAGCCGCTGGTAGAGATATTCCGAGATATAGGGGGCGAATATGGAGAGGACTGGCAGGAGTTTTCTCAGGACGTAGTGTAGTGTTGCGTAGGCCGCTATCTTTGAGGGAGTCCTCTCCTCAATCCAGAACCTCCTCCTGACCGCGCGGACGTATGTCCTGCTTAGGTCCTCCACTATGAAGTTTAAGAGGCTTCTCGCCGCCTCATGTATCTCAAACCTCTCAATATTAGAGGTCACATACTTAGTCAGGGTGTTGATTCTCGAGAGGATCCACTTGTCCTCGGGCTCGGCATAGTTCAGCATGGCCCAGATGGGCTCCTTCTCCGGATCATATCTGTCTAGGTCAAAGTATGTCTTCGCAAATGAGACCACGTTCCACAGTATGTTTAGGGCCTGGTTGACTTGTTTAACTTCGTCAGGGTCGAAGTTTATTGTCTCCCAGCTCTGGGCCTTGCTGACTAAGTAGAGCCTGACATTGTCTACACCCCAGTTGTCCATCGCATCGTTGGCCCAGAGCACATTCCCCCTACTCTTAGACATCTTTTTCCCAAACTTGTCTAGGACAAAGTTCTGGCTAAGCACTGTCTTGTAGGGGGCTTTCCCGAACATCAGGGCAGCGGTGAAGAGGAGGGTGTAGAACCAGCCCCTCGTCTGGTCTATCGCCTCTGTGATGAAGTCGTATGGGAAGAGCTTCTCGAATAGCCTCCTGTCTCCTAGCCAGTCTACGCTCGCGAAGTGCGCGACTCCAGAGTCGAGCCACGTATCCAGTACGAAGGGCTCCCTATACATCTCGCCACCACACCTCTCGCACCTAAAGACAACCTTGTCCACCCAGGGCCTGTGCATCCTTAGGGGGGTTGGCTTCTTCTCAGCCGTCTCAAGCTCAGCCTTTGAGCCTATGGCCCGCGAGCTGCCGCATTTGCTGCAGGTCCAGATGTTGAGTGGAGTTCCCCAGACCCTCGTCCTAGAGATACACCAGTCCTCCGCGTTTTCGAGCCACTCTCCAAACCTGTTCTGCCCCGCCCAAGCCGGGTACCATCGTACCTTCGCGTTCTCCTCTATCATAAGTCTCTTAATTCTGTCAATCCTCAGGAACCATTGACGGCTCGTCAGATAGATGAGCGGTGTTCCACACCTCCAGCAGTGGGGGTAGGTGTGAAGTATCCGCCCCTCTTTTAGAAGCAGTCCCTTATCAGCTAACACTTTTATCACCTGGTCTGCCGCATCCCTATACCCGAGACCAGCGAACCTTCCTCCCTCCTCCGTGAAGACACCGCTAGTGCTGATGGGGCAGAATACAGGCAGCCCGTGGCTTTTACCCAGCTCGAAGTCCTCGGGCCCGTGGCTTGGAGCTATGTGAACCAGACCGGTCCCCTCTTCCATCGAGACGAAATCTGCCGGTAAGACTGTGTGGGCTGGAGGCCGGTGGCTTGAATGTGCGTAGACCTCCTCGCCGAGGGGGTGAACATATCTTAGACCCACTAGGCTAGCACCAGTGAATCGGCTCAGAACATTATATCTTGTTATTCCCGCGTCGGAGCATACCTTTTCCAGCAGCTTCTGGGCAATAATCATCCTACCAGCATCCGTCTCAAGTTCAACATACTCTTCCTCGGGGTTGACGGCCACGGCCTCGTTCGCCGCTAGGGTCCACGGCGTGGTTGTCCATATGACAAGATACCGCCCCCCATCACCTTCGACGGGGAACTTCACATAGATTGAGTAGTCTTCAACCTCTTCGTATCCCTGTGCCACCTCGTGGGACGAGAGGGGAGTCTCACATCGAGGGCAGAAGGGCACTACCTTGAAGCTAACGACCAGGTCTCCGCTCTCATAACACTTCTTCAACAGGTGCCACACATGCTCCATATACCTCTCGTTCCTCGTCTGATAGGCGGTGTCATAGTCTAGCCAGAGGCCTAGGCGCTCAGAGGCCTTCCTCCACTCATTGATATAGTAGTCCACTAGGGCGTTAGCCTCTTCCACGAACCTCTCCATCCCAACAGCCTCGATCTCCTTCTTGCTACTGATGCCGAGCCTCTTCTCGACCTCCAGCTCAGTCGGTAGGCCCTGGCAATCCCACCCTGCCCTCCGCCAGACATCAAGCCCCCTCATCGTCTGGAACCTTAAGACTATGTCTTTGTAGACCCGCCCCCTAGCGTGGCCTATATGCATGTAGGAGTTTACGGTCGGTGGCCCTTCGAGGAAGGAGAAGACAGGCGCGCCACGATTCATGTTCATGTGCTTCTTCGGGACATCATTCTCTGACCAGAACTTGGCTATCTCCTCCTCTACGCGTCTGAAGTCGTAGCGCGGCGGTAGCGCATACATTTCTCGGTCTATGGAATTGTTGATGAATCTCGATATTTTAGTCTTTTAAAACCCGTACCCTAGCTTGCAGCCGTGCCGGGTCGTTATGAAAGATTTAAAAGCATGGCTCCTATATTGAGTGGTGAAATGGTGCTTACTCTCCAAGTAGGTGTCGGAACAATTATTGGCCTTATACTACTAGTCCTGATACTGATCATAATCCTAGCTTCGGCGATCAGGGTTGTTAGGGAGTATGAGAGGGCCGTCATCTTCCGTCTCGGGAGGGTCATAGGGGCGAAGGGCCCAGGCCTAATACTTCTGATCCCCATAGTCGACCAGCCCAGAATTATCGATCTCAGGATAATCACATTTGACGTGCCGCGTCAGCGTATCGTGACTAGGGATAACGTCACCGTGGAGGTCGATGCTGTGGTTTATATGCGGGTGGAGGATCCGCTGGCAGCTGTCTTGAGGGTGAGGGATTATCAAATTGCAACAAGCCTATTGGCGCAGACGACTTTAAGAGATGTAATCGGCCAAGTCGAGCTTGACGACCTCCTAGCGAGGAGAGATGAGCTGAACAGGAGGATACAGGTGATTCTAGACGAGGCGACGGAGCCCTGGGGGATTAAGGTGACCAATGTCTCGATTAGGGATGTCGTTATCCCCGAGTCTATGCAGAGGGCGATGGCTAAGCAGGCCGAGGCGGAGAGGGAGAAGAGGAGCAGGATTATAATTGCTGAGGGGGAGCTCCTCGCCGCCCAGAAGATGGCCGATGCCGCCGCAGCCTATGCCACAAACCCCTATGCAATGAGATTGAGGGAGCTCCAGACCTGGGCTGAGATTGCGAGGGAGAAGAACTTGATAATAGTTACCGAGGGAGGGGGCACGCTGGGTAGCCTAGTAGGCGTCGCTAGGGGCGTCGCGCAGGAAAGTCAGAAAAAGTAGCGTTTAGGCCTTGAGGCCGAGATCAAGGTTAGCGGTTTCATCTATCCTCCTCCTGACCTACGCATCCCTACTGGTCCCTCTAGCCTTGGGGCAGGGGGAGATAATGTGGCTAAATATCTCAGGCAACATATCGCCGGCCACAGCCGAGTACATTACAGCCGCCTTGGAAGGGTCTGGTGGATACAGAGCAGTTCTTATAACGATAGACACCTTCGGTGGACTAGGCGACTCCACTTTCAAGATTATAGATGCTATGATGGCTTCGCCGGCACCGGTAATAGTCTACGTTTACCCGCCGGGAGGGCAATCCCTCTCCGCGGGCACATATATCTTGATGGCCTCAAGCCTCGCAGCCATGGCTCCCTACACGACCATCGGGTCAGCCCAGCCCGTGGTCAATGGTGTCCCCTCAAACGACACGAAACTCATCAACTTTCTCGTCGAGAAGATGAGAAGCATGGCTAGACTACACGGCAGGAATGAGACACAGGCAGCCCGCTTTGTCACACACAACGATAACTTGGGGCCCGAGGACGCTTTGAGGTATGGCGTCATAGAGATAATCGCCGCTGACACCTCTGAGTTATTGGAGAAGGCTGATGGAATCACGGTTAAAACCATCCACGGAGAAGTCGTCCTTAACACCCGCGGCGCGAGATTGGTGAAGGTTGATCCAGATGTCAGGATTCAGGTGCTACAGTTCTTGAGCGACCCGCTGGTCTCCGGTCTACTGCTAACTCTCGGAGTCTTGATACTCATAGTGGGCCTCTCCACGCCCGGGTTCGGCGCTGAGTTGTTGGGTGGTGTGCTGATAGTTTTAGGGCTTGTGGGGCAGGGATTCAACCTAAACTGGGCGGGGCTCGCACTCATAATCTTAGGCTCAGTTCTCATACTCTACGAGTTCTACTCCGGCGGAATAATGGCTGCAATGATAGGCGGAGTCATTTTACTATCGCTGGGGCTAATCCTTCTAGTTCGGGCGCCCCCCGGGGTGATTTACGTGTCACAGGAGTGGCTCAATGAGCTTCAAGTTGCTATTGGCTTAGTAGCGGCCTTCGGGGGTGGCGTGACTGCCTTCATACTCTACAAAGCACTCCGGACGGTTAGGCGGAAGTCCTTCGAGCTAGCACCCGTAGCGAGGATTGGGCGGTCTGTTGAGGATATTGAGGCTGGCAAGATCGGCTACGTGGTCGTGGCGGGGGAGTATAGGAGAGCAAGGGCACTAAAGCCTGTTAAGCAGAACCAAACAATAAAAGTTGTTGGTGTTGAAGACAGGATTCTCCTAGTTGAGCCTCTCGAATAGTGTTTTACTCGCTACCGAACCTCGTGCGAGGCCCTCTAGGAGACCAGCCCCGACGCCTGGCACCTCCAGGCCTCGTCACACCTTGGTAGACAGTCTTCTCGGATAGGTTGTTTTCAACATTCACGTTGCTAAGCTCCTCACCAGTTATTTCTAGCTTACCGTACCTCCCTAAGTTCAGCTGCATCTTGCCTCTGAAGACCTTTACAAAGGCATTCGAGATCTTGACTGTGTCGCCCTCGTTTACCTTGTTTATGTTCTCGTCCCACAGGACTAGCTGTATTGCTCCTGTCTCGTCTGCTATGAGAGACTCTGCGAGCTGGTGTTGGCTCTGGTCATACTGGCTTCCAACTGAGCGGGGCTCACTCTTAGAAACTACTTTCGCAACAATGTTTACGTTCCGAGAGTTTGGTGTTAGGCTTTCAATCTTGTCTACTCTTTCCAAACCTTTCCAACCACTTTAGGACAGGATATAACGCCGCACCCGCTATATAAGTGTATCAGACCCCCATCAGCGAGGCCGTAATCAGCGGCTTATCACCCAGCTTAAATATTTCAGAAGCAAATCCGGCTCCGTGAGAGGGCGCGACCTCATCGAAACCCTGCGCAGAGAGCTGGAGGCCTTGAACAGACGTATCGAGCATCACCCATTTCTCATTGAGGCGGAGAAGGGGCTTCTATCCAAGGATAAGCTAAGACTCTTCATAGAGAACCAATACTACATTGTTTATCACGACCTGAGGAGTCTAGCTGTTATGGTTAGCAGGGCCTCACACCCCGACGAGGCTGACTATCTATCACGTCTTCAGCAGGGAGACCTCATAGCATTTCGAAAACTCCTAAAGCTCGGCGAGGAGTTGGAGGCCCCCTTTAGGGAGTTTAGCGAGATGAGGGTTCTGCCAGGGGCTGTCGCCTACACACACTATCTCGCTTGGCTCGCCCTTTATGGCGGAGCTGGAGAACAGGTTGCCGCACTGGTCATAAATCTGCCGGTCTGGGGCCGCGCCTGTGAAAGGCTTTCATCGGCACTCAGGAAAAACTACGGTGTCAATTCCACCGAGTTTCTAGACGCCTTCGCCAATCCACCAAGCTGGATCGAGGAGGAGGGTGGGAGGATTCTTGATAGATATATGCCTGGTATCGAGGCGAGGGCTCGGCTTGTCTCGAGGATGATTCAGAGCTATGAGCTCGGCTTCTGGGACTCCCTCTATGGCGGGTGAGCGGTAGGTGATGAGACGTTTCACCGACGTTTTATGGTACTCGGTCAGAGACGTCTATGAGGCTATTCTAGCACATCCCTTCATAACAGGGCTAACCGATGGAAGCCTTGACGTGGAGGTCTTCAAGGAATACATCATCCAAGACGCCCTCTATCTCAGTAGATTCGCTAAAGCCGTGGCTCTTGTAGGAGCTAAGGCGCAGGGTGACGACGCAGCCCTCATACTCATCTCAGCCGCACGCGACGCACTCTCCGTTGAGCGGGCCACACTCCACGACTTCCTCCTCTCTCAGTGGGGGATCAGAATGGCAGAACTCCAGCAGTATCATATGACACCAACCAATCGGGCCTACACGGACTTTCTCATCTCCTCCGCCTATGAGAAGCCGTTCCTCACCGGGTTAGCGGCGATACTCCCCTGCTTCTGGGTGTACCTGGAGGTGGGGAGGGAACTGTTGAAGAGGGGCTCGCCCGTCGAGACATATAGTCGTTGGATAGACACCTATTCCTCACCAGACTATGAGCAGGCCGTAGACCGTATAGTCAGGTTGGCTGGGGAGGTGGGAGCGAGTGCTGGACCAACAGAGCTGGAGGAGGCAAAGCTATACTTCAGGATCTCTACGATATACGAGTATCTTTTCTGGGATTCTGCGTACCGCAGGGAGGGCTGGCCTTTCGTGCCGAAGAGGTGATGCTCATAACTGGGTTATAGACCGCTTTATATGAAGCAGGACCCTGACGCTCCACCGGATTGTCGAGGAGAGAGATCCTATCGTCCCTTGAATCTGCTAGTTGGAGGCGCCCGCACTGGTACCTTTTCACAGCAGTCTCCCTTAACTATCTGCTCGATGGAATAGTCTTCGCGATAGCTCCTTTGACGGCGGTTATCATTGCACCAGAACTCGCCACCATCATCTTTGCCTCTAACCTACTCGCGGAGACGGCGGGCTCGGTCTTCTTCGGCTATCTTGCAGATAGGCGTGGCAGGAAGTTCTGCCTCCTCCTGATAAACTCGATACAGGCCCTTTCGACCGGGCTCCTATTTTTCCTCTACAAGTCCCCCCTAGCCGTGTTGGTCCTGACCTCTCTAATGAGCTTCAGTGTGGGTGGGGACTTCGGCGCATCTTATGCAGCCCTAGCGGAGTTGGTTCCAGCCAAGTATAGGGGGAAATCCATCCTCCTCTCAACCAACTTCTGGAATGTCGGGAGCGCGGCTATAGCAGGAGCAGCGCTGGTCTTCAGGGCATTATACTCCGACCCAGACATCCAGATCCAATACATCCTCCTCGCAACAATAGCGACAATAGGGCTTGTCGCAGTGATTAGGCTCATGGTCCCGGAGTCGCCGCGATGGCTACTACACGTAGGCAGGGCGGATGAGGCCGCGAAGGTCTCAGCAGAGATTGGCGCCCAGCAGCCCCAACCACCACCAAGCCAAGAAACAACCAGAGCCGACAAGGAAGTGAGAGGGGCTGGCATCGGCTTCCTATACCGGTTCACTATCCTCTCAATCATAACCGTTTCACAGTATGTTACCTACGGGATGATGGCTTATTATGCGCCATACGCCAGGGGCTTCACCTTCGGTGTTGAGTCGGCGCCACTAGTTATTTTCGTTGCCAATCTCGGAGCCTCGTTGGGCGCACTACCTCTCTGGCCGCTCATAGACAGGAGTAGGAGGCTATCCATCCTCGTCTCATTCCTGTTTGGAACAGTTTTCGCAGCCCTAGTACTGCTCACACACGACTCAGGACAGTTACTATACTTCTACACTACACTCTTCCTCTGCCTCGTCTTCTCGGAGTGGGCCTGGGGCTCGTTGAGCGCCTTACAGAGCGAGCTCTTCCCCACAGGCATCAGGGCCACCGCCGTAGGTGTTTTGACAGGATTGACTGGCGTCAGCGGCGCTCTAGTGGTCCTCACACAAAACATATTCTCTGCGTCCGAGTTCCTAGCGGCCTCGGTAATCCTCTGGGGCGCAGGCCTAGCAGCCACTTCAGCCTGGCTTGTGCGCGGGCTTGAGACGGCTAACAGGACGGTCGAAGAGCTGAGTGAAGGTTAAAGACAGTTTAAGTATCTCTCAACCCTCCTACCATGCGAGTATTCATGCCCCCACGCAGGCTTGGAATCGCACTACAGCTCTACTCTGTGAGGGACGAGTGCTCCAAGGATTTCTTCAAGACACTTGAAGCTGTGGCTGGGATTGGGTTTGATGGTGTCGAGTTCGCGGGATACTATGGGAAGGCGGCGGGCGAGATTCGGGACAAGCTGAGGGAGCTGGGATTAGAGATTGCTGGGGCCCACGAGCCGATACAGAGGATGAGGGAAGACGAGCTTGAGAGGACTTTAAGATATAACATTGAGCTTGGAAATAACAAGATTGTCATCCCATGGCTGCCACCAGAGATGAGGGCCGGCAAGCAAGGCTGGATAAACTCGGCTAGGCTGATAGGCGAGATAGCTGATAAGGCATCTGCCAGAGGCTTCAGGATAGGATACCACAACCACCGCGAAGAGTTCACACCAGTCAATGGAGAATACCCCTGGCACATATTCTTCGACAACGCGAGCCGCACAGTCTTCATGCAGCTTGACACGGGGAACGCCCTGAGCGCTGGAATACCTGACACCATGTTGGTCGAGACTTTGAGAAGGTACCCCAACAGGGCCCTGACAATCCATCTCAAAGACTACTCCCACGGGCGTGGATTCGTCATTCTAGGCGAGGGAGACGTGCCTTTCAAAGAGATAGTGGCCACCTGCATCGAGGTCGGGGGTACGGAGTGGCTGATAGTTGAGCAGGAGACATACCCCTACCCCCCTCTCGAGTCTGTTAGACGCTGCCTAGAAAACCTGAAGAAGATACTGTAGGCTAAGACCCTTAACCAGCTTCTCGCAATTCTAGTAGCCGAGTAGAAGTTTATTAGTCATGAGTTGGGATAGCTCACGGTTGAGATGGCGAAAACCGTTTTGGAGAAGATCTGGGATGACCATGTCCTAGCTGTGCGCGGGGAGGACGAGTATCTTCTCTACGTTGATAGGCATTTGACGCATGAGGTGACTTCGCCGATCGCCTTCGAGAATCTCAGGGCTACGGGGAGGAGGGTTAGGAGGCCTGACCTCACCTTCGCCCTAATGGATCACAATGTTCCGACAACAGATAGGACCCTCCCTGTCAGGGACGAGTATTCCCGGGAGCAGATGAGGGCCTTAGCAAGAAATGCGCGAGAATTCTCCATCACGCTCTTCGACTACTTCAGCCCGTGGCAGGGGATTGTACATGTTGTGGGTCCCGAGCTGGGTTTAACCGTCCCCGGCATCACGCTCGTCTGCGGAGACAGCCACACCAGCACCCATGGTGCCCTAGGGGCGCTTGCTTTCGGCATAGGGACGAGCGAGGGCGAGCACGTCTTCGCTACCCAGACGATATGGATGAGGAGGCCTAGGCAGATGGAGGTCAGGCTGGAGGGGAGTTTCAAGAACCATACAACCGCGAAGGACGCTATACTCTATGTGATTCGGGAGCTGGGGACCGGTGGGATGATCGGGCATGCAGTCGAGTTTAGAGGCGAGGCCGTCAAGAAGATGGGTGTTGAGGAGAGGATGACGATCTGCAACATGGCGATTGAGGGGGGAGCGAGGACGGCGATAGTTGAGCCAGACGAGAAGGTTTACAGCTACTTGGATGGCGCCCCCTACGCCCCCGCCGACGAGGACTGGGAGGATGCCAAGAGGTATTGGGATACGTTGAAGACGGATAACGGCGCGAGGTTCGATAAGAGCTACAGGCTAGACGTCTCTAGCTTGGAGCCCCAGATAACATGGGGGACTAACCCCGCGATGTGTATAGGTGTAAGCGAGAGAGTCCCCGAGCCGCGAGAGTTTGAAGACCCGGCTAAGAGGAGGATGGTTGAGAGGGCGCTCGACTACATGGGCCTGAAGCCAGGCCAGAGGATTGAAGGAACGCCTATTGACGCCGTCTTCATCGGCTCCTGCACAAACGCGAGGCTCTCCGACCTGGTAATGGTCGCTAGGCTTGTCAAGGGCAGGAAGGTTGCCTCTGGTGTGAGGGCGATGATTGTTCCAGGCTCGATGCTTGTTAAGAGGAGGGCTGAGAGGATGGGCCTCCACAGAATATTCCTCGACGCAGGGTTCGAGTGGAGGAATAGCGGCTGCAGCATGTGTATAGCCATGAACGAGGATAGGCTCGGCCCAGGCGAGAGGGGGGTCCTGACGAGTAATAGGAACTTCGAGAACAGGGCAGGGCCGGGAAGCCGCGTCCACCTATCCAGCCCGCTGACAGCAGCGGCCTCGGCGCTTGAGGGAAGAATAGCGGACCCGAGAAAATACAGCCTGGCAAGCATCGACGAACTCGAGCTCGAATGGGCCTCGCCATGGATAGAGAGAAATATTATCAAACCGCTGGAAGGTGGATAGGGAGATGCCGGAACCGGTCAGAAGGATAGTAGGCAAAGCCGCACCACTCGAGATGGACGACGTCGACACAGACCAGATTATCCCAGCCCAATTCCTCAAGGTCCTTTCGAGAAAAGGCCTCGGCAAATACCTCTTCTACAGGTGGAGGTTCGATGAGGAGGGGAGGCCGAAAGAGGGGTTCGTATTAGACAGGAAAGAGTTTAGGGACGCTGTTATCCTAGTTGCGGGGCGAAACTTCGGCATAGGATCCTCGAGGGAGAACGCGGTCTGGGCCCTGATGGACTTTGGCATAAGATGCGTGATAGCCTCATCCTTCGGCGACATCTTTTACGGCAACTCTGTTAAGAACGGTCTATTATGCGTCAGGCTCGAGGAGGAGGTTGTCAAGAGGCTTAGAAGCGAGGCGGCCAAGGGTGGCCTTTTGCTCGAGATAGACGTAGAGGCGGAGACGATTAGGCTTCCGGGTGGAGAGACCATCAACTTCAAACTCGAGCCAAATGTGAAGAGAAGGCTGCTGGAGGGGCTGGACGAGATAGAGGCCACATTGAGTGAGTATGGTGAGAGGATTCGCGCATACGAGGCTAGGATGGAGCGGTTTAAGATGCCGAGGCAGACCGCAACGCCCCTCGAATAGGGGTTTACATCTTTATTATCTGTCTCACAGCCACGCCCTCTGCCAGCAAATCGAGGCCCTCATTCAGCTCGTCTAGCGTGAGATAGCCTGTCACGACTTCGTCCAGCCTTATCACACCCCTCGCGAAGAGGCTGACCAGTATGGGTATGTCGCGGCGGGGGACGATGGAGCCCATGTATGACCCGACAATTCTCCTCTCCTCGCCCATTATCAGCCAGCTGGGCAGCTCCACCTTATCCTCGGGCGATGTGACTCCCAGGATCACGGTCGTCCCACCTTTCCTTGTCGCTAGGAAGGCTTGGGCCATTACTCGCGTTTTTCCAGTGGCCTCGAAGCAATACTCCGCCCCGCGCCCACCAGTCAATCTCTTAACCTCAGCCACAGGGTCCTGCCTTGAGGCGTCGACAACGTCTGTAGCCCCCAGCCGTGCAGCCTTCTCCAGCTTCTCCTGAAATATGTCTACCGCGATTATCTGCATAGCTCCAGCGACTCGTAGGGCTTGTATTATGTTTAGGCCTAGTCCCCCGCATCCGAAGACGGCAACACTTGAGCCCGGCTTGACCTGTGCCGCGTTTATGACAGCTCCGAAGGCTGTGGGTATTGCGCAGCCGAATAGGGCGAGCCTCTCGGGAGGGAGCTCCGAGGGTACTGGAATAGCTGAGGATGCTGGAACGACTATGTATTCGGAGAAGGCCGACACGCCTAAGTGGTGGTGGACCTCCCTTCCATTCAGTCTGAACCTCGTCCCGCCTGTAACGAGCACGCCCTCATTATTGGCTGCCCTGCCCGCGTCGCATAGTGTAGGTCTCCCCGAGATGCAGTAGAGGCATTCGCCACAGCTCTGGGCGAATGAGAGGACAACTCTCTCACCCTTCCTCGAAGACGGGACACCCTCACCCACATCCACCACCCTACCCGCACATTCATGCCCTAGCACGATCGGCAGAGGCGGCCTCCTCACACCCTCAATGACGGCCAAGTCGGAGTGGCAGAGTCCAGCAGCCTCCACCTTCACAAGGACCTCATTCTTTAACGGCCCGACCAGCTCCAGCTCCTTAACCGACACGGGCTTTGAGGATTGATAGGGTCTGGGAAGTCCTTGCCTCTCAACTACGGCGGCCCTTGTAACTTGGGTCAAATCAAGTTAACCACGGCTGGGCGGGAAAATAAGGCTTTAAGGCTCTGACAGCTTCTCTAAAAGCTCCAGTAGCTGTCTTCCTTGCGGGCTCAAGACGTATAGCTTCTCGCCGCTTCCACTGGACTGTTCATGGACTAGGCCGTAGGCCTTCAATAGCTCGACATTCCTGTCAATAGTCTTCCAGTCTATGCCGAGGGCCTTTGAGAGCTGATACCTGTTCATCGGGACCTCCAAGCTCTTCAACATCTTAACACGCGTAGTAGCACCCCTCATCTTCACCATAAGCCTGAAGACAGAATAGTCGAACATGCTCCTAGACCATATGTGTCTCACCACCCCCTTGTATGCGAGGGTCGCAGCAACACCAAGCCAAGAAGCCAGAGACACCCACGAGACAGCCGTCTCCGCTCTAAAGGCCAGACCCTCAGCCTGAGCCTCTGCGCCAAGGGCGCGAGCGGCCTCGGGGGCGGCCGGTTCCGTGAGGCTTAGATAGAACCAGAGGGTCGTTGAGGATGCTGCAACAGCTAGGAAGATGATGAGTAGTAAGGTTGAGGGGTGCAAACTCGGCCCCTACTTTTCTCTCGGCATATTTTAATTTTTGACAGAGCTTCCCAAGATATAAAAACCAGGTGTTTCACTTCTGTTAGAGATATGAGTTTATCCCCCATTTCTGCCATGAGGTTGTGGAATCTGTTGTTCTATTTCGCCTTGGGGGTTACTGCGCCCTATTTTCCTGTTGTTCTAGAGGAGAGGGGGTTGACGCCAAGCCAGATTGGCCTCGCCTTCACGATAAGCAACGTTGCAGCAGGTTTCTCATCGTATTATATTGGGAGACTGTCAGACCGGGTTGGCAGGCTCAAGATACTACTCTCCTCAACCGTTCTCACAGCCATCACGTATCTCCTACTCGCGCTGATATCCGACCCTATTCTCACCGTGACCATATTCACACTACTCATGATGGGGATGGGCTCCGCCAACACGGTAGTTACGGCCTATTCGATAGACGCGTTGGAGCGGGCAGGGATCTCGCGTGGAAGCGGCTTCGGCTCTATACGCATTGGTGGGAGTATCGGCTGGATACCTGGGACCTTTCTGGGTGGAGCCTTGGTCAGCCTGTTCGGTTTGAGGAGCATATTTCTTCTGGCTCCACTCGTCTTAGGCCTCTCGGTTCTAACTGTTTACGGGCTGGGAGAAGATGGGAGGGCCAAGAGGCAGGATAGTGGGGATGTGAGTCCTGTTAGCCTCCTCAGAGGCGCACCGGGCGTGCTACTCTTAACTATGACCCTATCCTTCGTTGCCAACTCATCCATTCTGAGCTTCCTATCACTCCACTTGATCAATACTCTGGGGGCCTCTCCACTGGAGGTTTCTACGGCCTTCGCCTTGATGGGGTTGACGGAGATACCTGCCATGTTGTATCTCGGTAGGCTGTCCGACAGGGTGGGTAGAAGACCTGTGCTCCTGCTCTGCCTAGGGGCGTTCCCAGCGAGGCTGGCCATCTCTGGACTATCACCCGATAGATACGTAGTTATACTCGCGCAGACTCTCAACAGTTTCACCTTCGGCGGCCTCTACGTCGTCTCTATAGCCTACGCCTCCGAGCTCGTCCCAGAGCGTATGCGCGGAGCGTATATGGGGCTATATGGGGCAACCTTCAGCGCGGGCGGCGTGATCGGCGGCTACCTTTGGGGGAGCATAGCAGAGGCGACATCATATGCGTCTATGTTCCAATACTCAGCCCTCTTCTCGCTGATACCTGTAGCCCTGACGGGGCTCGCGCTTAGGAGGCAGAGGCGCGAGGTCTACTCTGCTCCCGTAGCACCATGAGGAGGAGGGCGACACCGGCGATGAGGAGCACAAGCCCCACTATTGGTGTGAAAAATCCCAGCATCGCTATGATTTTCTGCACCTCTGCTAGGCTCGATACAAAGCTTAGACCAATAAAGACCATTATAGTAGCCGCCACCGCCAGTATGGCCTTCTCTATAGGCATCCTCGCAACACCCTTCTCGCTTTCCGAGGGCAGCAGAATAGCAGCGGCGACATATAGCGCTAATGCGGCATAGAAGTTCAAGAATAGGACGACGACGAAGATTAGCCTTATTATGTTTGGGTCGACGCCTAGATAGTCTGCTATTCCCCCCAGAACGCCTGCTACTATCTTGTGCCGAGACGATTTACAGAGCCTCTTCTGCCCGATCCTCTCGCCTTCCAAGCCCTCTATAAATGCACGGAGCCCTGCCAGATATTAACCGTGTCTACACCACATATTCTGAATTATAACCCCCAGATTTTGGCGTAATGGCCTATAGGTATCAGGCGTCTGGGTATAAAGAGTATGATTTAATGGAGGCGGCGAAGATAGTGGCTTGGCGAAAAGGAGTGTATACCGACGAGATAGTCTTCGCTCTGTTCTCCATCGGCCCTGTTTACAGGGAGGGTGAGCTGGAGCTCGGGCCCGACGCTGTCATAGCGCTGGAGGGTCTCGGCACGTTTCAGGGGGTGAGTATTCGGGACCGGGTCTCAGACGCCCTCACTAGGGGGAAGGATCTCTCAAAGGTGGTGGCTAAAGTTCACAGGGAATCGACTAGGAGGGGGCACGCTTCTCTGACAACTTCGGCGGTCATGTTCTGGGAGGTCTCCAACTGCAGCCGCCTGCTGTCAATGCTACTCGTGGCCCCCGTTTTCGGAAGCTATCTGCAGGAGAGCCAGAGGAGGGCTCCCCTGACCAGGGAGAGGCTTCTAACACCCGCCGAGCTGAGGGGCGGAAAACTTGAGGAGAGATATTCAGAGGTGATGAACAGGTGTTTCGAGGCTTATAAAACGCTCTGTGGGGAAGGCGTCCCGCTCGAGGATGCTCGGTATCTGGCACCCCTCGCCGCAGCCACTTCGCTCTACGCATCCCTCTCACTCGAGGCGCACGTCTACTTTATCCGTAAGGTCGAGGAGGGAATCGGTATAGTAACCAGGGAGTTGAGAGCCTTCGTTGACAAGTTCTTCGAAGCGGCTAGAAGCAGAGCATCACTCCTCCTAGACTCTAGGCTCAGTTTTAGGGCTCGGTGGGGGTATTACTCGGTTGCTGACCCTCTTAGAGGGCCTGACGGGTTGATTCAGCGTCTTTGCGGGGATCGACCGTTGGAGGAGGCTGAGCTCCTATCCTTCGACTGTCCTAGAGGTGTTGAGGGAGTAGGTGTTGATGGTCTTGCTGCTGAACAGGCCTCCCCGCTTGTTAGAGCAGTGACTGTTGAGTCACTCTCACTCGCCGCCTATCACCAGGCAATAAGGCATAGGACTGTGCCAACCGTTGTGGAGTCGCTGGTTGAGGCGGCTGAGAGATGGTCGAGGAATCCGGAGGCTGGTCTCGTCGTCCCCCCATCCATCAAGTCCAGTCCCAGGCTCTCGCGGATTTTCATAGATGCTTGCGAAGAACTACACACACTCTATTCTAAACTCATGGAGGAGGGCGAGGTTGCTGCGGCACTCTACACACTCCCCAACGCAATGAGGGTCAGGGTCGTCAGGAGCTATAATCTCTACAACCTCCTCAGCCCCATGGGATTCCTAGCGACTAGGACCTGTAGCGCGGCCCAGTGGGAGGAGAGGGCGATTGCATATAGGCTTTGGAGGGAGGTGGAGAAGAAGGCTCCCTGGTTGAAGGGCGCCATGGGCGAGAAGTGCAAACATCTAGGATATTGTCCTGAGAAGGAGTGGTGTCCAATAATTCTCAAGTACTGGGAATACTCAGACGAGCTTCACATGAGATATAACCAGTAAACACAGCGACTATCTGCGTAGAAAGGCTATCGAAGCGTAACCCACAACCGAGGACCTGTCGCCGCTCGTGTCGCCGCTCGTAGCATATTTGAGTAAGAGTGGGGTGGTGTATCCTTTCAGCCTAGCATAGGATAGCAGGGCACCTATTGCGCCATATCCGCACAGAGTGGCCCTCTTATCCCTCATCTCGGTATAGAAACCCTCTATATCGAGCTGTAAAATCTTATCAATGACTGCTCGATCTCTTCTGACGGCCTCCTCGTGCGGCTCGTAGTGTGTGAAGTCAGAGCTGGCTATGACGAGATAGTCCTCGGCCCTGTCTATGACCTTTGCAAGGATCTCGCCCACGTGTTGAGCAGCCTCTATAGACTGGTTGAGCATGCAGATGGGTACAAACCTCACACGTCCGAAGGTGTATTGGATGAAAGGTAGCTGAACCTCTATGGAGTGCTCATAGACATGGCTGTACTCGTCCATCGAGATCAAGTCGCTGGCCTCGACTATGCGGTTCGCAAGCTCTGAGTCGATCTCCACCTCTCCGAGCGGGGTCACCCACTGCCCCGGCGGATAGACGGAGACCTCTGTACCTTCTCCGTGGTGGTTTGGCCCAATCACTACTACCGTCTTTGGCAGCGGCGCCTTCGAGGCTTGAGTGAATCCGTGGGCTGCGACTGGCCCGGAGTACATGTAGCCTGCGTGGGGGGAGATGAAGAGTGTTTGCGGACCCGTGCCTCCCCTAGAAGGCATAGACCCCGGCCCATGTTCAGAGGTGAAGCACTGCTCGATCTGCCTTCTCAGCCGCGCTGGGTCTGACTCGTAAAAGTAGCCAGCCACCGCAGGATACCTCTTAGGCACGTCCAGACCCACCCCTTACACTGTTGGTGGAGACCCGTGGCCTGGGCGCGGTCACGACGAGGTATCCTAAAACCCCCACTACGAGGAAGAAGGATACGGCCAGTAGGTAGACGGTGGCCCTAAGCACTAAGTCCGGGTCCAGCCCCCTCAGTAGCCCAAAGAACCACAGTGTATAAAATGTCAAGCCTATCGGCGAGAGAACAACCATGAGATAGCCTAGGAGTTTAGAGGGGGACATTATTGCCCACAAGAGGAGGAGTTATCCCCTATTAGATATAGGTTTATGGCGGGGATTATGGTCGAGTAGAGATAGTTTCCGAGTTTTTAGGGCTTTGAGACGTAAATGGCGGTATGCAATTGTCGAATAAGTTTTAAATTCTAGCCTAACTAGTAAAACTCAACCTTGCCAGCCATCCTCCTCGACTCAACACTGAGGGAAGGTGAGCTATACAAGGTGCTGCCCATCCAGAAGAAGCTCCGGGTTGCCAGCCTTCTAGTAGAGGCTGGCCTGAAGCGGGTCGAGGTGACTGTCGACTACCCTCCGAGAACCTCCTACGAAGAGGGCGTCAAATTGGTAAACTTTCTCAGGGATAACGGAGTCCAAGTCGTGATGCATGGCCGTGCGTATAAGAGTGATGTCGAGGCGATGAGCAGGTATGACCTTTACGGTGTCGCCCTATACTTGGCAGTCTCCCAGATACACCTAGACTATAAGCTGGGCGGTATGAACTATGATGATGCAAAGACTAGGATGCTGGAGGCGGTTGAGCTTGTCAAGCCTTTGGGGCTTAAGTATGTCCGAGTAACCTACGAGGATGCGTCGCGACTCTTCACCGAGCGTAGCTTCGATGTTTTAGACGACCTTCTCAGGTTTACCGGCGAGCTGAAGTCTGCAGGCGCGACACTCCTCAGTGTACCTGATACAGCTGGGCTCATGACACCGCGCGACGCCAGGGAGTTTATAGAGTATTGTAATGAGAGGAGCCGCCTCCCAATCGCCGCACACTTTCACAACGACTACGGCCTCGCATCAGCTAACACCATTGAGTCCATTCTTGCGGGGGCTGCTGAGGCGCATGTCACCATTCTGGGCATAGGTGATAGAAACGGGATAGCGGATCTTTACGAGGTTGTGGCGCCGCTCCAAGATGTTTATGGCTACGACCTTGGTGTGAGGCGGGAGGAGCTGGCGCGGATTTATCGCGAGTTCTCTAGGCTTACAGGAGTGCAGATTCCTTGGCGCCACCCACTCTCGGAGGAGGCGAGGACTATCAGGGCGGGCGTCCACCAGTCCATGGTCATCAAGAGGCCTGAGGGATACATGCCTCGAAAGAAGCTCGAATACGATGTGGATGCCCTGAAATATGCTGTGACCCCGTTTATGAGCCACAAGCTGATCCTCGAGATAGCTAAGCTGAACGGCCACGAGTTGAACGAGGTAGATGCCAGAAGGATTGTGGAGGAGATCGTCAAGAGGGTTGTGGCGACTGGCAGGAAGGGCTCTCCAAAAGAGCTAGCCCGCTATCTGAGCGAGGCCTTAGGGCGAGAGATCAGAGAAGACCTAGTGAGACGGTTCTTCGGGGAGGAGAGGGCCTACATTCTTCTTAAGCTCCGCCCCCAAGCGGATGCCGCAAGGATGGTTGCGGAGCTCTCCACATGGGAGGAGGTAGACTCTATTGACGAGGTCTACGGAGACGTAGACATCGTTGTTAAGGGGCGCCTCCGGATCAACGGGGTCAACCTAGTCGACAAGCTTAGATCGAGCTTCCAAGAGGAGATAGAGGAGCTCAAAGTATTAATCACGGATTAGGCACCTATCCGATATAAATTTATAAGTAACAACCCACAACAATCTATTGCGCACAGCGATGTTTGCCCCTCAGCAGCGAGTCCCTGAGGGGCATGAATGCGGGAGGAGGATCAAACTTCCCTATGACCGCGCCGCAGAGGTGTGTGGAGCGTGGCGAAGTAGGCCGCGCCTTGGCACTAAGCGGGGGTACGCCAGCCGGTGGATGTCTCGGCTTGGGCGCCGACGAAGGACGTGGCAAGCTGCGATAAGCCCCGGGTAGCCGCAGGCGGGCGTTGATCCGGGGATCTCCTAATGGGATTTCCTGAGGTGGCTTCGGCCACCTCGTTCCCGGGCCTTGAGCCTGGGATCGGGAACCCCCCGAACGGAAGCATCCAAGTAGGGGGAGGAAAAGAAATCAAACGAGATTCCCCGAGTAGGGGCGACCGAAAGGGGAGCAGCCCAAACCGAACCCCCCGGGGTTAACTCGGGGGGAGTGTGGGGTTATGGGCCGGAGGCCCGCCCCGAAAGCTGAGCCGAACTCCCCTGGAATGGGGGGCCATAGAGGGTGATAGCCCCGTAGGCGAAGGCTGGAGGGGCGATGCTCCGGTCCCAGAGTACCGCACCTCGGATATGGTGTGGGAAGTTGGGGGCCACTGGCCTCCAAGGCTAAATACGTCCCAAGACCGATAGTGGACCAGTAGCGTGAGCAAAAGGTGAAAAGTACCCCGGAAATAGGGGTCCCCCGAGAAAATTTAATAATAGTTATTCAAAATCATTATCCACGTTGAAAAATGATTCACCCAGCATATCTTGCAGGTCTAATCGACGGTGATGGATGCATCACGGCATTTCTTAAGAAGATTAAGACCTCGCCGCACGGCCATGCAATTAAGGGGAGAATCGAGATAACAAGTAAAAATAAAAAGTTCAGAAATTATAAAGAGAGAATACGGCGGGAAGATAGTTAATCGTGGAGATGGTTTATATGACCTATGCTGGGAAAGTTTTAGGGAAATAGAGTATCTCCCAAATAATATAACACCCTACTTAATTGAAAAGTATTAGCAGGCCTTGCATCTATATTACTTGTGTTTTCTTAAACGCTCAAGGAATTTTCAGGAAAAATGTATGCTCATCAAGAAAATCCAAGTTTTAAACTCGGGCGGGCCCCTACCGGATGGGGGGTGAAAAGCGCCTGAAACCGGCTGGTAACAGACGAGCACGGCCCGAAAGGGCATTCCCTGCGAAGCTCCGATAAGGAGCGGGCGGGGACAATCCCAGGGTCGTGCACTCCGTCTTGAATCACGGGCCGGGGAGTTCACGGGTGTGGCGAGCCTAAGGGCTGAAAGCCCGTAGGCGTGGGGAAACCGACATGCCCGCAGCCGGAGTATGCTCCGGCGAGGGGCGGGGTCTGAAAGGGCCCGTAGTCACGCCCGTGAGGCTAGAAACCGGGCGATCTAGCCCTGGGCAGGGCGAAGCCAGGGGAAACCCTGGTGGAGGCCCGAATAGGGGTCTTGATGTGCAAATCGGTCCCCTGACCTGGGGCTAGGGGTTAAAAGCTAATCGAGCCCGGTGATAGCTAGTTCCCCCCGAAGTGTCTCGCAGGACAGCCCTGGGGGAGGCTGCCCGCGGGGTAGAGCACCGATGGGGGAGCAAGGGGCCGATGAGGCTCCACTCTCCTTTCGAACTCCGAATCCGCGGGCGCCGTAGATCCCAGGAGTGGGGTACCGGGGGTAAGCTCCGGGACCGAGAGGGGAACAACCCAGACCGCGGGTTAAGGCCCCTAAGTGCCCGCTAAGTGACAAACCGAAGGGCGTCTCCATCCTGAGACAGCGGGGCTGTAGGCTTAGAAGCAGCCATCAGCTAAGAAGTGCGTAACAGCTTACCCGCCGAGGATGGGGGCCCCGAAAATTGACGGGTCTAAGCGGGCCGCCGAAACCCGGGCTCACCCGCGCAATGCGCGGGTGGGGGTAGGGGGGCGTAGCGGTTGGGTAGAAGCGGGGCCGTGAGGTCCCGTGGACCGGCCGCTAATGTAGATCCCGGTGGTAGTAGACAGCGAAGAGGGGTGGGAATCCCCTCCGCCGGAAGGGCACGGGTTTCCCGGCAATGCGTCGTCAGCCGGGAGTAAGCCGGTCCTAAGGCCGACCTTAACCGGGTAGGCCGAAGGGGAAACCGGTTAAGATTCCGGTGCCTCTCGGGTAGGTGCGGCGACGCAAGCCGGGCTCCTGACGCCTCGGGTAAGGCCGAGCAGGGCCGTAGCCCTGTCTAACCTCCCAAGCCTGGGGAGAGCCGTAATGGCGAGAACCAGGTGAATGGAGGGATGGGGCGGCCTTAAGGCCGCTTCGGCTGGACCCTGGGGCCAGTGAAAAGGGAGCCCGGAACGATCCCGAGAGACCGTACCTAGATCCGACACAGGTGCCCCTGGCTGAGAAGGCCAAGGCGTCTGGGGTTACTCCGGGCTAGGGAACTCGGCAAATTGGCCCCGTAACTTCGGGAGAAGGGGTGCCTGCCTTCCTGCCCGGTGAGGGTGGGTCGGTAGGTCGCAGTGACAAGGGGGTCCTGACTGTTTAATAAAAACATAGGGAGCCGCTAGGCCGAAAGGCTTTGAACGGCTCCTCAATCCTGGCCAGCACCGGTACCTGAACCCCGGGTCCAACCGGGATAAGGGCCGGTTAGCGCCGGGGGTAACTCTGACCCTCAGTTTAGGGGGTCGTTAAACGCGGCTGTATGCGGGGAAGGAGGAGGCTATGGGTACCCCTTGCGGGTAACAATCCCATAGTCCCGTGAATCCGATCCGCAGGAAACCGCCCTATGAAACAGCTATAAAGGCTGAAAATACAGCGGACAGCAGATGAGTCTAGCCTACCTCGTAGGAGTGATGCTGGGGAACGGCGGAGTCTACGGCAACTATTACACGGTTTTCTGCCGAGACCCCAACCTCGAGTTCATCAACTTTATCGCCTCTATGGTTGAAGAGCTTTTCGGAGTCAAGCCAGACATACGACGCGCAAGCAAAAACCAATACGTGGTCTCAACCAATGCAAAGAAGGTCCACGACTTCTTGCTGAAGACTGGATTCCCGAAGGGGCGTAAACCCATTAACGCGCAAATACCAGAATTGTTTAGACACGATATCGATGTCGTGAAGGGGCTCTTCGACAGTGAAGGATACTGCGGGATGGACATTCAGACTAAGCGTGAGAAGCAGCATCACCACCCCTTCGTCGGCATTGAGATGCTGGCGAAGAAAGTGGTTGTACAGGCACACCACATACTACAGCTAAACGGTGTGGAGTCTGTCTATCGTCGTGGAAAACCCTACGCATGGGGAAAACACTATCAATGGAGGCTAACCGTGGAGGGACGGGACAATGTAGAGAAATTCTCCGAGAAGGTGGGTTTTAGGCATCCGGAAAAGGCGGAAAAACTCAGGAGGATTCTAGTCGAGGGCGGGATCCTCAGAGACCATACGCCGCGCACCCTTAACGGGTGATGATATGGTCCAACCCCGACTCTTGGTCGGGCATGCTTAAGGTAGCCAAATGCCTTGTCGGGTGAGTTCCGACGTGCATGAATGGATCAACGAGGGCCCCGCTGTCCCGGCCCGGAGCCCCGTGAACCCACATAACGTGGGCGAACAGTCCACGAACCCCCAGTGGGGAGAGAAGACCCTGTGGAGCTTTACTGCAGCCAGTTGCTGCGGAGCGGTCTGGAGTACATAGCGTAGCCGGGAGCCGTCGATCCAGGCCTCTCCGGGGGCCTGGGGAGGCGCCAATGTAACACCGGCTACTCCGGACTGCCCCGCTAACCAGGGCCTGACCCTGGGACAACGGCTGGTGGGCAGTTTGGCTGGGGCGGCACTCCTCCGAAAAGATATCGGAGGAGCCCAAAGGTCGGCTCAGGCGGGACAGAAACCCGCTGTGGAGTGCAAGGGCATAAGCCGGCCTGACAGGACCCTCGAACGCAAGGGGTCCTGAGGGGAAACCCGGGCCTAGCGATCCATCGGCTCCTACCAGTGGGGGCCGGTGGTGACAGAAAAGTTACCCCAGGGATAACAGGCTCGTCGCGGGCGAGAGTCCCCATCGACCCCGCGGCTTGGT